>JBBTTR010000021.1:0-1130 GCA_038064155.1 Patescibacteria group bacterium
CCAAATTCGTTAGGGAAATTCGGCGGGAATCCTTGGGACGCGCTTCGCGCGTCCCACATTTTGGGTTCCAAAAAACCGTTTAGTTCGTTTGTGGTGGGCGATGAGGGACTTGAACCCCCGACCTTTTCGGTGTAAACGAATTGCTCTACCAACTGAGCTAATCGCCCTCTTTTGTATATAGAGATTAACCTATTATCAACTTTTTTTCAACCAACATGTTAATCATATGATTGATTTGTATTTTACGGTACAATGCGATAAATGCAAAAAGACATAAAAATAATTTTTGAAAACGACGAAGTCATAGCGGTTGATAAACCAGCCGGTTTAGTTGCTCATTCAGATGGAAAGACAAATGAACCAACACTTTCCGACTGGGTACTTGAGAAATATCCAGAAATCAAGGATGTTGGCGAGCCAGCAATATATGATGGAAAAGAAATCGCGCGACCTGGCATTGTGCATCGGCTGGACAGAGAAACATCTGGAGTTATTGTCATTGCAAAAACACAGCAATCTTTCTTGAATTTAAAAAAACAATTTCAAGAAAGAGAAATAAAAAAAACTTATAACGCATTTATATATGGCGCGCTGAAAGAAGAAAAAGGAACAATTAACAGACCTATAGGTAAAAGCAAGAGTGATTTTAGGCGGTGGTCAGCTCAGCGCGGAGCGCGTGGAGAACTTCGTGAAGCGGTTACAAATTATAAAGTGCTAAAGAAAAATAAAGATTTTACATATATTGAGATTTCCCCAAAAACAGGACGAACGCACCAGATACGCGTGCATTTTAAAGCGATTAATTATCCAATAGTATGCGATAAGCTTTATGCTCCAAAACACGCTCGTGCGCTTAGTTTTGAGCGTCTAGCTCTCCATTCTAGATCACTCACATTTACTTTGTTAAACGACGAAAAAATCACGGTTGAGGCAGATTTACCCGAAGATTTTGAAAAGGCGCTGAAAAACTTCTAATTGCGTGTCAAATCATTTAACTCACAGTTCAACAATCAATTGCAACGCTTGTATTCAAGGCCTTGAAAAAAATTACTTAAAATGCTAGTCTAAAAAAAGGTTTAAATACTATGAATTACGAAACACAAAAATTTAGGTCCTCGGGTCGCAAAATC
>JBBTTR010000022.1:0-5037 GCA_038064155.1 Patescibacteria group bacterium
GGTATAACTATACCAGTATATTGGCATAGTTGAGTTGCGGGTTGCGGAATGAAATGTGGTTATATCAGGAAATTACATTTCGTAATTCAAAGTATTATAATCGTTGTGCGTACATTTGGTTTTAGTCGACTAAATGCACGCTTTTTTATTTGCCTAGACTGCTCATTTGTTTCACAAATGAGCAGTCTAGCGCTTTTTTTATCCACAAAAATCCCCCTGAAATTCGTTGAATTTCAGGGGGATTTTTGGTATAATTTTGGTATTAAAAGGGCTTAAATGTCCTTTTTTATTAGATAGATTTATGGCTAAAAAAGAGGATAAAAAAGATGCAAAAGCGTCAGGAAAGGGGCATCACTATGATGCTCAAGACATTACCGTTCTAGAGGGCTTAGAACCGGTCAGGAAGCGTCCCGGAATGTATATTGGTACAACAGGATTAGAAGGTCTACACCACCTAATATGGGAGATTTTTGACAATGCTCGTGATGAGGCAATGGGTGGTTTTGCTAATGATGTAGAGGTAGCACTACTTCCAAATAATCGCATTAGAGTGGTAGACAATGGACGAGGTATCCCAGTTGATAAGCACGCAAAGACAAAAGTGTCAGCACTTGAGACTGTTATGACCACACTCCACGCCGGCGGTAAATTCGGAGGCGATGGGTATAAAGTGTCAGGTGGACTCCATGGAGTTGGAGCTTCTGTTGTAAATGCTCTTTCTATTTATGCAAAAGCAGAGGTCCGCAGAAACGGTGGAATCTTCATGCAAGAGTATAAGCAGGGTAACCAAAAAGCTCCAGTAAAACAAACTGGCAAATCAAAAGACAATGGTACAGTAATTACTTTTGAAGCTGATCCAGAAATTTTTAAAGAAATTGTATATGACTGGAACAAAATCACATCGCACCTTCGTCAGCAGGCATATTTGGTAAAGGGGATGAAGATTACATGTATTGACGCGCGGGAGTATGGAAGAAAAATAGACGCGGACAAAGTATTTTATTTACAAGAGCTAGCGCTTGATACTCCAACAATGACTTTCTATTTTGAGGGCGGACTTCTTTCGCTTGTTAAATTTAAAAATCAGCATCAAAAGCCAATACACAAAAATATTTTCTATGTTGAGAGGGAAGCCGATGGTGTACAAGTAGAAGTATCTCTACAATATGTAGACGATATATCATCACGCATACTCGCATTTGCAAACAATACATACAATGCAGAAGGTGGTATGCATGTCACAGGTTTTAAAACTGCGCTTACACGAACTATAAACAACTATGGACGAAAAAATAATTTAATCAAAGACAAAGAAGACAATTTTACAGGAGACGATGTGCTTGAAGGTTTGACTGCTGTGATTTCTATAAAGATGCAGGAAATCCAGTTTGAAGGTCAAACAAAAGGAAAGCTTGGAAGTGTGGAAGCGCGCGGAGCTGTGGACGCAGTGTTCACAGAGACTTTCGGAGCATTTCTAGAAGAAAATCCAGAGGATGCTAGAGCAATAATAGGCAAAGTAACACTTGCACTTAAAGCAAGAAAAGCGGCAAAAGCCGCGAAAGACAGCGTGCTTAGAAAAGGCGCGCTTGAAGGAATGACGCTCCCTGGTAAGCTTGCGGATTGCCAGAGCAGGAAAGCTGAGGAGTCGGAAGTATTTATAGTAGAGGGAGAATCAGCCGGGGGTTCAAGTAAGCAGGGCAGAGATAGGCGAACACAAGCAATATTGCCGCTTAAGGGCAAGATTTTAAATGTTGAACGAGCTAGGTTGGATAGAATGCTTGCGTCTACTGAGATTAAAGCGCTTATTGTGGCAATGGGCACCGCTATAGGGGATGTATTTGATTTATCAAAGATCAGATATCATAAAATAATTATCGCGACAGATGCCGATGTGGATGGCGCGCATATCCGCACGCTTATCTTAACGCTTTTTTATCGCCACTTTAAACAAGTTATAGACGCTGGATATCTATATATCGCGCAACCTCCGCTTTATAAAATAAAAAAGGGTAAAGAAATAACATACGCATATACAGATGTTGAGAAAGTTAGAATTCTTGGCAAGGACACGGAAGGTTTGGAAGAAATGGAAGAGAAAGATGAAGATGAGCCGGAAGAGGAGAGCGAAGAAGCGGAGACTAAAAGAAATTCAAAAGTATCAATCCAAAGATATAAAGGTCTCGGAGAAATGAATGCTGAAGAATTATGGGAGACAACAATGAATCCAGAAAAACGAGTGCTTAAGCAAGTAACTATCGGCGATGTGTTAGAGGCAGATAAAGTATTTGATACGCTAATGGGTATAGATGTGGCTTCAAGGAAATCATTCATCCAGTCCAATGCCAAAATGGCAAATTTAGATGTTTAGAAAAAAATAAAAAATAGCCCGCCGAAGGCGGGCTATTTTTTCACTTGCTTTATTTAGGTCTTTTGAATCCCCAGATTCCAAGTATCGCGGAAGCAATAAAAGAAACAGCAAGTATATACTCTGGGTTAGACTCTTCTCTTGAGAGAATGGTAAATGTTGCCATAAACCAGATTACAACTATTGTGATTGCTATCCATGGATATTTCATAGTATCAAAATTACTGATGATTATTAATATTAAATTCTTATTCCTTTCATTTTATTATACAGTTCTGGATATTTTTCCGCTAGTGTATATACGATATCAGCAAATCTTTCTTTCATACCGTGCTCTTTGTCTTTTCTATACTCATGACTTCTTGATGTGTACACTATTTCGTGTATTCTTTCAACTTCTTCCATATGTTCTGATGACATTACTTTTACATCATCAAGAGAGTGCTCATCAAAAAATGAATTTATGGCTTTTACCATATTAAAATCATCTGAAAGCTTTAAACACACCATATCAATAATAAGAAGTGTTCGCACAAAAGCTATAACATCAGAAGGGAATTTCATATTGTATTTCTCAACCGTCTTAACGACTTTTAGAAATGTAACGGCAGAACTTCTTTGTTTGAGACCAAGATTTTTGTTTCCAGCGCTAAAGTGCCAATCATTTGTGATAGGCGTGAAATCCTCCGTTAACTTATCTGTTATGAAATTTAAGATTATATCAAAAGCTTTCTTGAATCCTTTCTTATGTAGAGTTTCTCCAAGCTCATTTTTTATACGCAATTCAATAATCTCAGTAATACCTTTCGCGGCTGAATGAAACTCAAGATTTGCCGATGCTCTTATGTATTTCAACATTCCGTGATTGTCACTTTTAATTTTTCCTATAATACCAAAATCCATATAACCGACCTTGTTTCCTGGGAATATCATCAGGTTTGCGGGGTGTGGGTCCGCGTGAAAAAAACCATCAATAAAATACTGTCGCATTATGTCTCGTATAAACAGGTTTGCTACCTCTAACGGGTCTATGTTATTTTCTTTTAGCGTAAGTTTTGTTTTTATCGGGTTTTTTATCAGACCGTTGATTATCTTGTTAACTTGAAATCCATTCAAAAACTCCTGCACAAGAACTTTTCCAGTCGCGAACTCATGATACACTTTAGGTATTATAACATTCTCAAGTTTGTGTTTTTTTACATGGTCATAAATAGTCTGATTATTACACGTTTCTATGGTATAGTTCAGCTCTTCTCGTAGCCAGTCTTTTAGTTGGAACACAACTTCTTGCATAGATACCGCTTTGAGTACACCAATCCAGTCTATAATAATCGTAAAAAAACCAAGCAACAATAAGTCGGATTTTATATATTGCTTCACTTTTGGTTTTTGAATTTTGATTATAACAACATCTCCTTTGTACATTCCTTTATAGACTTGCGCAAAAGATGCGGTAGAAATTGAAACTCCAGTGAAATTGCTAAAAACTTCTCCAATGTTTTTTCCAATTTCATTAAAAAATACACTGAATATTTTTTCGTCAGATACTTTCGGAGCATTATCAAGTAGATTTAAAAGTGATATGGCATAGTCTATCGGCAATACATCAAAACGCATTGCAAGTATTTGCCCGAATTTCATAAATACACCACCAAGGTCTTGAAAGACAAATCTTAGACGCACTGGATTATTTAACTTTTGTTTTTTACCATACTCGTCAACATATGTTTTTTTGATAGCGTATTTTAAGAAGATTACAGATATAGTAAAAATCCTTTTTATAAATATAAATATCTGCATTTTACTCTCAGGTTAGGACGCACTACATAGGGCTTCTAAATCCTATAATCGCAAGAACAACACTGATAAAAACCCCTAAAGAGTAAAGTAGTGTGGAGTCTAGTCTTGGTTCTTTAAGAATCAAAATGGCAATAGGAAGCCATATCCCTAAAATTGTGAGCGCTATCCATGGGTATCTCATATACTTGTATTATAGAGTATTGGCATTGTTTATCAATAGGATAAGGTTAATAAGTAAAATTTGTTCCCTCCATGTACATTCAATAATCTAACGCAACGCCTATTTTTTCTAATAATACCTCAAGCGGAGTTTTTCCGCCAAATCTTTTTCTAGGACGAGTGTTAAGGAAATATTCAATTCTGAATATTTCTTCATCGGTCACTTTGGCAAAATTTGTTTTCTTGGGGAAGAAACGCCTCACCAATCCATTCAAGTTTTTATTCGACCTTCGTTCATATGAACAATACGAATGAGCAAAATAAACGCTCACGGAAAGTGAGCTCTCTATATCCGTCCAACCCATATTTTTCATTCCTCTGTCTCGGGTGAGCGTTTTCCTGAAAGACGACGGAAGCAAACTCAACTTTTCGCAGACAACCAGTGTTGATTCTTCGCTTGTTCAATTCGTCATCCTTCCAAGAAAAACGACTCCGCTTGCTCTTTTATAAATGAATTTGAGTTTTGCCGCGCTCTGTTTTGACGCCACTGCGTCGTCTTCAAAGTGTTCGACTTCCTTTCTTTTCTCAGCTTCTTTAGGGCCTGTCCTCAGTGCCCATTCTTTTCAGTTTTTGAGCCTTTCTTGGCTCTTCGTTTATGTATTCTCGGCAAATACTTTCTCAAGTCTTCGCATCCTTTCTTTACCGCTCCGTTT
>JBBTTR010000023.1:0-3020 GCA_038064155.1 Patescibacteria group bacterium
TTTTGCCAAAAAAGAAATAGATGCGAAAAATTATGCCATAGAGATTGAAACAGCCCTAAAAGATGGGTGCAATATAATTGTGCCGCCCAACGGCATGGTGGGCAACCAGATTTTTAGAACATTGATTTTAGTTGGCGGAGGGAAATTATTGACTGGTTCAAGGGCGAATCTGCCCCATCCTTATGAAGATAATTCAAGGAGCGAAACAGACTTTGAAAATCACATTAGATGGCTCGCGGCGTGGATTAATAACCGAAAGTTTAAAAAGCAGAAGATTAAATTATAATATGATTTTTAATAAATTTAAAAAATATTTTGAAGGAAAGAAAATAACGAAACAAGAGGGAAGTTTATCTTTGCTTATTTTTGGAGCCATTTTCCCCGGCACATTCCCTCCTTATATTGATAGATATTATGATTTTGATTTTGGCGCCCTTTTGTTTTTAGCGGAAAATAAATACGGCGCAGTTTTTTTTGATTGGGAAAAATACTCAAATACCACCATTTCAACTTTCCGGAAATTTCAAAAACTGGAAAAAGCCAATCGTTTGTCTGAATATAAAGATTTTTTATCAATTTGGAAAATTACAAATGAATATTATAAAAAATATCCTCCAAAAAAAATAGAAACAATAAAAGAAAAAGAATTGAATATTATCGTAAAATCATGCTTTGATTTAATGAATGTTATTTTTGCGTCAACTGTTTTTTGCGAGTCATTAGACGAGAGGTTAATTTATAAACTTTATAAAGAGACTAGCGGCAAAGACAAAGATTTTAAAACTTTTTTTGAAATTAGTTCAGGAGTTGCATTTGAGTCATTCGCAATAAGGTTTGACCGAGCGATTGTTTCATTAAAAGAAGTCCCAGACCATTATGAAAATCAATGGATGCTTAGCAATTACCATATTTGTCCTCAGCTTGGAGAATTCACAAATTATTTTGATAGAATAATTAAGGAAAAAGGTGGAATTAAAAAAATAAAAGCGGAGCTTAATAAAATTTCCAATTATATTTTATTTAATAAAAAAGAGATAAAGGTCTTAAAAGACAAGCTATCAAAAGATGAAAATAAATTATTAGAATATACCCAGCTTGGTATATACGTCAGAGATATAAGAAAAGAACCTATTCAAAAAATTATAGCTTTAATATCCAATATTGTCAGGGAAATTTTTAAGAGAAAAAATATCCCGCAAGGTGACGCGGCTTGGGCGCATTATACTGATTTTATTGACGGCTTTTATCAAAAAAACGATTATTGCGATAAAATAAAAATTAGAAAAAAAGGTGTTGCGATATATGTGGACAAAAGAGGTCAGGAATTTGAATATGGCAAAGTCAATGAAATTAAAGATAAAATTTACAAATTAATGGATGAAAGCGACGGTCATAAAACATCTGAGATTAAAGGGAGTGTTGGTAGCAAAGGCAAAGCAAGGGCAAAAATTAGCGTAATTATCGATCAATCCGAATTTTCTAAATTTATTCCGGGCAATATTTTAGTTACGTCAATGACAAGGGTCGAATTTGTACCATTGATGAAAAAAGCGGCGGCTATAATAACCGATGAAGGTGGTATTACCTGTCATGCGGCAATTTTATCAAGGGAATTAAAAATTCCTTGTGTCATTGGCACAAAAAACGCGACTAGAATTCTCAAAGACGGCGATTTGGTGGAAGTGGACGCGGACAAAGGGGTGGTGAGGATTTTGGAGAGAGCAAAATAAAAAATTAAATCTATAAATTCATTCCTGTTCATTTTCACTTGAGCGGTTTCTTGATTAGATTTTGACAATAGACTAAAAATAAAAGCCTTCATTGGAAATTCAAATGAAGGCTTGGGAATTCTTACAAAACATACAAATCTTCTTTCTGTGGGAGTAAGAGTGCGGCACCAATCTGCAATTCGGCACCAAAAGTTCCGAGTATGACGCTGTATCCTTGATTAAATAAACCTCTTTTCAGGGAATCATTTAACCCAAAAAACACAGACGCACTGGAAGTATTACCATTTTTTATGCCGTCCGAGTAAACATTGCTCGGATTCAATTGATTGGGATTGTTTTTGATGATGCCTTTGATTATTCTCAAGTTAGCTTGATGTGGGATAAAATATGTGTATTTATCCATTGATTTAAGTCCAATTAAATCAAGAATATCCGGAAAGATATTAATGGCAAATTGGAAAACCCTTAGACCATTCATTTTTAATTTGGGGATCATTCCTAATTTATTCAGGCTATCATAAGGATTTTTGATTCTTAAGTCGTATATGCTTTCTCCTAATAAACTTTTTGTCCCAATTTTTTCTATTTTGTAACCCCTTCCTTCATTTTGGTCATTGGTTAAAAGTATTGCTGCCGCCCCTTCACTGAAAAGAAATGATGTACTGAAATCATTTTGGTCCAACAGCCGGCTGGTTTGGTCACCCATAATAACTAAATAATAACCAATTTTGCCAGCGGTATAATCAACTATCGCTTGATTATAGGCGTTTCTTAATGCCTGTAACCCCCCTGAACAACCAAGTCCAATATGGTCGCAAATTATATTTTTCAATCCCAACTCACTAGCAACACAAGCAGTAAAACTCGGGACTAAAAACTTTGCGGTTGGATTACTCGACCCAAAAATTCCCCTGATCCTTGATATGTCGGTGCCTAATTTTTTAAAGATAGTAATAACCACTTGAGAAGTGAAATCTATAAGATTTTCTTCTCCCAATAAATAGAGTTTTGTTACTCCATTTCTTGCGGCATCTTTTTTGGCGGTAGTTATTTCAGAGCCAAGTTTAGAATTTAACCCAATTAAAGAAACCTTACAAATTTTTTCCATCTTTACCTTCCTTTCTTTTAAAAATTCTGTAAAATATGTTTGTTTTTTATGTTTGCAATTTATGTAAAAGAACTACAGTCCTACATCCCCCCACCCTAACATACATTTTTTTTATTATTTGTCAAACTTTTGATTGAGTCCACCCATTTTTGCACTCTCCTGATAATTTAGATACATAATAC
>JBBTTR010000024.1:0-31629 GCA_038064155.1 Patescibacteria group bacterium
TTTAAAATGTTTTTGCTCAACCAGACCATAAATTTTTGTGTTTCGTAATTCAAGAGTTTAATTAAAAAAACATGGACTCAAAAAATATAATAACAATTCTCGTAGCAATAATTATAGTTCTAGGATTTGGCTACTTTGGAACTATGAATATATGGAAAGGCACAATGATGAATGACGAGCGTCATGAAGACGAAGTGATAGAAGAACATGAGATTTATCCCGGTGATGTCGCGGAAAAAATAAAAAACGGCGAAGATATCGTACTACTTGATGTACGAACATTGAAAGAATATGAAGAAATTCATCTTAAGAATGCACTCTTACTTCCTGTGCAGGAATTATCTGCACGGACACTTGCAGAAATCGGTTTGGGAGATAGTGCAAAAAATAAAGAAATTATTATTTATTGCAAAAGCGGCGCAAGAAGTAAGACTGCATATGACATTATGAATTCGCTTGGATATACGAATATCAAAAGCGTTGCCGGAGGGATGATACATTGGGAGGAGGACAATTATCCTTTCACTGAGGTCGGCGAGTATAAAGAAAGAAAAATTAAAATACAATCTCAAAATGATAGCACTGGTCCAAAAATTACAGTTGACCGTGCATTGCATAAATTTGGTTTAATCCATCAGTATGGCGGGACGGTTGAGACAACATTCACTGTAAAAAATGAAGGAACCGAAACGCTTGAAATCGGAGACATTACTACAAGCTGTAGCTGTACTTCAGTTAAAATTTCTTCCGCGTCAATACTTGCAGGCGGTGAAGCAAAACTTACTGTGGTGTTTGACCCTGATTTTCACGAAGAGCCGACAGATGTATTTAAACGTACTATCTTTATACCAACAAACGATATGAATAATCCAGAAATGGAAGTCACGATAGAAGTTGATATAGATGAAGGAAAATAATTATTAAATTACTATGAATTACGAAACACAAAAATTTAGATCCTCGGGTCGCAAAATCTCTTTGTTTTTTAAAATGTTTTTGCTCAACCAGACCATAAATTTTTGTGTTTCGTAATTCAAGAAAATTAATTAAAATAACATGAATAAATACACAATAATCTTAATAATCTTTACAATAGCTGTCATAGCTTCTTCCGTAATTATTTCTGGTAATAAAAAATCAGAAGATAATAAACAAATTACATCTGTAATCACCGTAGATAAAGAATCTTATGATTTTGGAGAAGTTGATATTTTTGGTGGCAAAGTTGAGACAACATACATTATTAAAAACGAAGGGGAACAAGATGTCAAAATCACATCTGCAATAACAAGCTGTATGTGTACAGAGGGTAAGATAGGAAAGATGAAATTTAAAATGCATAGCGCTACTGGTGGATACACAATAATACCTGCTGGTGGGCAGGAGACTCTAACAGCAATCTATGACCCGCTAGCACATGGTCCAGATGGTACTGGCAAGATAACAAGAGAACTTACGATAAAAACAAATTCTATAACAACACCTGAAATCACGGTCAAACTTAGTGCTGATGTTGTGAAAAATTAATAATATGAAAACAAAGAAAATAACTCTAGGTCAAACACTCATTGCAATAGTAGGTATGGCACTCATTGCTTTTATTATTGTAAATACGGACATAAACTCTTCAGAAAATTCAATTGCAAACTTTGAAGAATTTGTGTTGCCGATAGATGGTATTGTATTACCGATACAGTGGAACGATTTGGGTAAACAAATGGTAGAAGTTGGTGTAATAGATAAGGAAAAATTTGAAGCGCTATACGCAAACAGAGGCGGTTTGAATAGCGAAGATATAAAACTTCTTTATGGTGAGGATAATGAAAACATTGTAATGAATAAAGAAAATTCAGCAATATTACTCAATATATTATGGGCATTCGGACTTTCAAATAAAAATAAAATTTTAGAGGAAGGTCCAATGGTTGATGAAAAATATGGAGGTAATGCAGGAAATTTTGCTTCAACAGGTGGATGGGGATTGTCGGTTGGAGATGCTATGAATCATTATAGTAAATATTCATTTGTAACATTAACAGAAAATCAGCAAAAACTTGTAGTGGATATATCAAAAAATATTTATCGTCCGTGTTGTGGTAATTCTACACATTTTCCAGATTGTAATCATGGTATGGCAATGCTTGGACTTCTAGAATTACTCGCGTCACAAGACATAAGTGAAAAAGAAATATACGATATAGCGCTTCAAGTAAATTCGTACTGGTTCCCAGACACTTATCTTACTCTTGCGGAGTATTTTGAAGGGCGCGGTACAGGTTGGGACAAAATTAATTCAAAAGAAATTTTGGGTTCAACTTATTCAAGCGGGCAAGGATACTCAAAGATTCTCAAAAAAATGAAACCGACAAAGATACGCGGTGGAGCCGGATGTAGCGTATAGTTAAAAGACATTATGAAAAATATAATTAAATTTTTACCTGCCGATTATTATCGCAAAGTTTCTATTTGGTGGCTTGGGCGCATATGTATCAAAAAACCATTTTACGCCAAAGACAAAAGTGTATGAAATAAGCAAAAACGCGGATGATATACTTCCGCCTATCAATCTTTACTATAACTATGAATTACGAAACACAAAAATTTAGGTCCTCGGGTCGCAAAATCCCTTTGTTTTTTAAAATGTTTTTGCTCAACCAGACCATAAATTTTTGTGTTTCGTAATTCAAGATATAATAAAAAGATATGGATAATTGTCACAAACATAATCATAAGGAATCGCATGAACATGGAAGTCATACAGACGCGATGAGCAACGACTCGACCTGCCTGCCTGCGGGCACGGCGCGGGAGTTTTTACATCGGTTTTGGATTGTTACATTTCTTCTAATACCGCTTGTGTTGAGTAATGAAAAAATTTCTGGATTATTTAATATTGATATATTTGGCCTGAGCAAGTTTGTACAATTTGGTATCGCCACGGTTATTTTCTATTTCTCACTTGTATTTTTTCAGCATGCGTGGCATGAAATAAAGTCCAGAAAATATGGAATGATGACATTAGTGTCGCTCGCTGTGGGCGCTGGGTATATATTTTCTGCATCTTCTACTTTTATTGCATCACTTAATGTTGAGTTCTATCTTGAAATCTCGACTCTTATCTGGGTGTTGCTTTTCGGGCATTATTTGGAAGCACGCTCAACAGCTTCTGCTGACAATGCTCTCAAAGAGGTTGCAAAGCTTTTACCTAATCGCGCGCATAAGCTTATTGGTGATGTGGAAGAAGATGTTGATACGGCAGAACTTATAGCAGGCGATATTGTGCTTGTAAAACCGGGGGAGAAAATCCCTGCCGATGGGGTGGTAATAAAAGGCACATCAAATGTTAATGAATCTCTAATAAGCGGTGAGTCAAAACCAGTTGAAAAAAGAAAAGATAATGAAGTTGTTGCAGGGTCCATCTCGCTTGACGGTTCTTTGATTGTGAGACTTTCTCGCGTTGGAGAAAACTCAACAGTAGGGAAGATTCAAAACCTAATAGCGCAAGCGCAAAAAACAAAACCAAGTTCACAGAGAATAGTAGATAAAGCGTCGGCAATACTTACACTTGTTGCGGGAGTTACAGCGCTTTTGACTATATTGGTATGGTCACTCTTACTCGGTCTTCCATTTGTGTCAGCGATAACGCTTGGTATTACAGTGCTTGTTATAGCGTGTCCTCATGCGCTTGGGCTTGCTATCCCGACCGTGACGATGATAACCACGGCACTTACTGTGAAGAACGGAGTGTTTATAAAAAACTTAGCAAAAATTGAAACGATAAGAAAAGTAAATTATGTTGTATTTGATAAAACAGGAACTCTGACAAAAGGAGAGTTTGGTGTGACAGATGTTACTACTTTTGGCGATGTAGACGAGAAAGAGGTTTTGCGCATAGCTGGGTCAATAGATAAACATTCCTCGCATATCATAGGGCAATCAATAGTTGATTATGCGCATAAGCAAAATGTGGAATTTGCAGACATTGATGATTTTAAAAATATTGCGGGACATGGTAGTCGTGCAAAAATATCTGGCAGTGAGTATTTTGTAGGTAATAGCGCTTTGATGCAAAAGATGGACATATCGCTTAATGAAAATGTGAAGGACATAGCGGGAGAATTTTTTGACGACGGCAAGACTGTTGTTTTTATTGCTGGGGGTAAAAATATTCTTGGAGTCATAGCGCTTGCTGATGAGATAAAGCCCGAGTCAAAAGCGACCGTAGATAAACTCCACGAACTCGGCGTGAAGGTCGCAATGTTAACTGGAGATAATGAATTTGTAGCAAAAGGTGTCGCGCAAGAACTTGGCATTGATAAATATTTTGCGCAAGTCCTACCTGAAGAAAAATACAAACACATAAAAGATTTGCAAGAGAAAGGAAATATTGTGCTTATGGCTGGTGACGGGGTAAACGATGCGCCTGCACTTACTCAAGCAGATGTAGGTGTTGCAATCGGCGCAGGAACTGACATAGCGGTTGAAGCGGGCGATGTGGTACTTATAAAAAGTAATCCGAACGATATCGTACGGCTTATAATCCTCTCTAAAAAAGTATATGGAAAAATAATACAAAATCTTGTTTGGGCGTTTGGGTACAATATTGTGGCAATACCTGCGGCGGCTGGTGTCTTTGCTGGGTGGGGATTTTTCCTAAGACCTGAAATCGGCGCGCTTGTTATGAGTTTTTCAACTGTGATAGTTGTCGCGAACGCAATGATGTTAAAGAGAGTAAATTTGGATGTGTAAATATTATGAATTACGAAACACAAAAATTTATGGTCTGGTTGAGCAAAAACATTTTAAAAACAAAGAGATTTTGCGACCCGAGGACCTAAATTTTTGTGTTTCGTAATTCATAGTAAGATAACTATTTTTTAATGGTATAATGGCTTCATTATGAAACAAAATGAGGCGTTAGATATATTAAAAATGGGGGTAAATGTTTTTCTTACAGGCCCTGCCGGGAGTGGTAAAACATATGTTTTAAATGACTATGTTAATTTTCTTAAATCTAAAAATGTAGAGGTAGGCATTACCGCCTCAACAGGAATCGCGGCGACTCATATAGGAGGAATGACAATCCACTCATGGGCGGGAATCGGCATTAAAGACAGTATGTCAAACAGCGAGATCCGTGATTTGTTTAAAAAAAAGCATTTAGGAGGACGCTTCAAGCGGACAAAAGTGCTTGTTATAGACGAAGTTTCAATGTTGCATCATTTTCGCTTGGATATGGTGGATAGGGTGTGTAAGATGTTTAAAGAAAACAGCGCGCCGTTTGGTGGAATGCAAGTAATACTTGTTGGAGATTTTTTTCAGCTTCCACCGATATCGCGTGGGAGCGAGAAAGCACATTTTGTACATCGTTCTGATGTTTGGAGCGCGATGGGACTAAAAGTGTGTTACTTGGATGAACAGTATAGATATGAAGACGATATGCTTCTAAATCTTTTGAATAATATTCGCGCGAATAATACGGGAGAACATACGCTTGAACCACTTCGCGCTCGGTATAAAAAGAATATTAAAGGGGTGCCTATGCCGACAAAACTTTATACGCACAATATGGATGTAGACGCGATTAATGAAAGAGAACTTGATAAATTGCCGGGGAATAATAAAATATACGAAATGAGAAGTCATGGAAACCGCGCGCTCGTGGATACATTAAAGCGAAGTTGCCTCGCGCCGGAGTATTTGTATTTGAAAAAAAACGCCGTGGTGATATTCGTAAAAAATAATTTTGAAAAAGGATATGTAAACGGCACTCTCGGTAAAGTGATAGACTTTGAGTTTTCAGAGAAATATGGAGATAAATTACCAATAGTAGAGATTACAAAAGGTGAGAAGATTTTAGCGTCTCCGGAGAGTTGGAGGATAGAAGAAGAAGGTAAAACAAAAGCTGAGATTAGTCAAATCCCGCTCCGTTTAGCATGGGCTATAACAGTGCACAAGAGTCAAGGAATGAGTCTAGATGCGGCAGAGATTGACCTCTCAAAGGCATTTGTAGAAGGGCAAGGGTATGTAGCGCTCTCTCGCGTGAGGACTCTTTCAGGACTCCGGTTAATGGGTTTAAATGACATGGCGCTAAAGGTAAATGAAGAGGTTTTGGAGTTTGATAAAGAGTTGATAAGAGATTCTAAAAAGGTGACTAAAGAGTTGAAAGATTTTGCCAAAGATACTAAAGCTAAAAAACATGAGGAATTTTTGGCATCAATAGCGCCGACTCAGGCAGATATGGAAGAAAAACTTTCTACATATGAAAGAACTAAACTTTTACTTGAACAAGAGTTTTCAATAGATGAAATTGCAAAGAAAAGAGAAATGACAAAAGGAACTGTCGTTGGGCATATAGAAAAATTAATAGAACTTGAACAATGTCCGAATATTAATCATATCAAAAAGGCGATTGAAGAAGAGCGATTGGAAAAAATCAAGAAAGCTTTCAAGAAATCAGGCGATACAAAACTCTCGCCAGTGCGAAACATTCTCGGAAACAGTTTTTCTTTTGATGAACTTCGTTTGGCTAGGTTGTTTTTAGATTAAAATGATAAATATATACAAACCAATCGGTATATCACCACTTGATGCGATTAAAGCTTTGCGGGAAAAAAATCACGAATATAAAAATGTGCCGATAACATACGCTGGCCGGCTTGACCCTATGGCGGAAGGAGTTTTGATATTACTCGCAGAAGATGAGGTGCACAAGAAAGGTGAATACATAAAGCTCGATAAGGAATATGAAGCGGAAATTCTTTTTGGTTTTGAAACGGACACTTATGATATTTTGGGTATCTCCCAACTAGTCCAGTTAACTGGACTAGTTGAAGATATTAAAAAAGAGATACAAAATATAGTTGGTGAAACATCCTTACCACTTCCGCAGTATTCTTCATACAAGATAAAAGGTAAACCACTTTTTATGTGGGCGCGAGAAGGGAAGTTGGACGAGATAGAGATACCTATGCGGACTACACAGATTTATAATGCTGAATTTTTGAGCTCTCGGGAAATAAATGAGGTTGATTTACTCGCGGAGATTACTGAAAAAATTAATTTAGTGAAAGGAGATTTTAGGCAGGAAGAGGTTTTGGAGAATTGGCAGGAAGTTTTAAACAAAGAAGACCAAAAATATTTTATAGTGAAAGCAAAGTTCAATGTCTCAAGTGGAACATATATACGTTCTATTGCTTATCGTCTAGGAGGCATACTTCTTGGACTCACCCGTACAAAAGTAGGAAATTTTGATATAAAAGACTCTGTTAAAATTCAGATTGATATATACCCGTAATAATGATATTTTTTATATCACTTGGAAACTTAGTTTCCAAGTGAGAATAGACAGGCGCTTTTTGGTATAATGCAAGGTAGCATATTTGCGTATACTAATTATTTCACTCACCAGAAAAGTCCTAAGACTTTTCTGATGTTTTTATCTCGTGGTGTGTGCTTGGTAGATGTCTTCAACTGCTTTTATGGCGTCGCCTGCTGCTATATTATTCTGGTGGTAGAGTTCGTTTGTGACATCTCCAGCTGCCCAGATACCAGAAGTTGATGTCCGCTGGTTCCTAGGGTCTGTGATGATTCTGTTGAATTCATCCAATTTTACGACATCTTTCGCAAATTCAGTTGATGGTATAACACCTATTTCTACAAACACGCCATTTGCTGGTATGTCCCTAATCTCTCCTGTTTTTAAGTCTTTATACGAAATACCCGTTACAAATTTATCGCCTTTTATTTCTGTTATGTCAACTTCTGTAAGTACAGTCATATTAGGATGCGCTGTTATTTTTTGTACTGTAACAGGGTCTGCTTTACATACTGATTTTCTACACAAGAGTGTTACGCTTTTTGTATATGCGAGAAGTTGCGCCGCTGTTTCAAAACCAGCATTTCCACCTCCTATGACTATTACATCCATATTCGCAAAGAGTGGCCCATCACAAGATGCACAATAAGTAAGTCCTTTATTATCAAATTCTTTTGCCCCAGGGACTGTTAACTTTTTTCTTGTTCCACCCGATGCTATGAGTACATTTTTTCCATTATATTCTTTACCATTTTTTGTTATGGCTGTAAATCCTCCTTCTGTTTGTACTAATTTCTCAATTCTTTCACCTTCAATAATGTCTACAATATTTTCAGCATACGCATGGAGGTGTTTCTTGAAATTTTCCGCAAGTTTTTTGCCGGGGATTGAGATTGTCCCTATCCAGTTTTGGATATCTTCTGAAACTACGCTTTGCCCGCCAAATTCGTCCGTTATTAAAATTGTCTTAAGTCGTTTTCGCGAAGCATAGACTCCGGCGGCGGTCCCCGCGGGCCCGCCGCCAATTATAATTAAATCGTACATGGTTGTGAATTATGAATTAAAAATAATGAATTATGAGACTAAGTATACAAAAAAAAGAACTGGATTTCCAGTTCTTTTTATTAATTTATTTTATCTTAGATCTTCTTAAGAATGCCGGTACTACGCCCCAATCGTCATCGTCATCTTCTTTTTTCTTATTTTCTTCATCAGGTGTTTTTGGAGCAGAAATACCTTTTTCAGACTTTTCATTTAAGTTTATCGCATTAAAGATTTTACCTCGCACAGAATCTTTATCCATATCTTTTACTTTTGTGTCAATATCTCTCATTGGACCAGATTGAAATAATTGCGGGCTTTTGTGTAATACATTGTCTGGGAAACCGGTTGCTATAACAGTAACTTTAATTTCATTTTTCTTAATAGAATCATCTTTAATTGCTCCGAATATTACTTTAGCGTGTGGGTCAATTGACTCTGTTATAATCTTAGCCGCGTCTTGTATTTCAAGCATTCCTAGATCGTCCCCACCCGCAACGGCAAAGAGCACTCCTTTAGCGCCATTAATAGAGACTTCAAGCAGTGGTGATGAGATAGCCATTCTAGCCGCTTCTTCTGCTCGTTTTTCGCCACCAGCGATACCTATACCCATAAGAGCTGAACCCGCATTTTCCATAATAGCCCTTATATCCGCAAAATCCACATTGATAATACCTGGTGTTGTTATAAGGTCAGAGATTCCCTCAACTGCTTGAAGTAATATATCGTCTGACATAGCAAACGCGCTCTTAACACTCGTGTCTTTATCAACTATTGCCAGTAGTCTATCGTTTGGAATAATCACAAGTGCGTCAACTTCTTTTTTAAGAATTTCAAGTCCTTTCTCCGCTATCTCCATTCTATATTGTCCTTCAAAAGAAAATGGTTTTGTTACTATTCCAACAGTTAAAGCTCCCGCTTCGCGAGCTATGTTTGCAACCACAGAACTTGCGCTACTTCCTGTGCCACCTCCCATACCACATGTTATGAATACCATATCAGAACCTTTTGTGACTTCTTGCAATTCTTCTTTTGTTTCTTCAGCGGCGCGTCTTCCTATCTCTGGATTCATTCCAGCGCCAAGACCTTTTGTGAGGTTTTTGCCGATGTGGATTTTCTTCTTTGCCTGGGAGTGATGCAAATCTTGAGCATCTGTATTAACCGCAATAAACTCAACCCCTTTGATTTTGGAGTTAATCATATGGTTTATGGCGTTACCTCCAGACCCCCCGACACCTATTACTCGGATTCTAGCAAAAGATTCTACATCAGGTTTAACTTGTTTCATATGTATTTAGTATTAACTAAGTAAGTAAACACTATCATATCAGATAATGTTTAACTTGTTAATTCTTGACATATTTTGGTATTGTGCTAACCTTTTGACAGATATTTTGTAATTTTTCAGTAAAAATATAAGAAAATAAATTTCAGAAACTTTTATGAAAGGTGGAAATAGATGAATATGGTAAAATATAATGAAAAAGGTGATATCTGTATAAATGTCTCAAAAAAAAGATAAAAAATTTTAAAAAATTTTGGTATAATCCAGAGTTTAAAAGTATAATGGTGGCTGGAATCCAATTCCAACCGATGGGCAACAGAATTTACATGTCTCATATTGGAGCCGAATGGAATCGACTTCAATACGAAGAAGTGAGAGAAGAGTTGTTAGAATATTTATGAGACAAATAAGATATCCTTGCTAGAAACAATAATAATTGTTTCTAGCAGTTTTTTATATTTTGGGAACAAAGATTTGAAGCAATACTTACTATACAAACTATGACAAAAAAGGTAGAAAATGAGTATAGCGTTTTCTATCCTTTTTATTATGGTAAAAATTGCTTAATCCATTGTATTATATTTCCACCAGTATTTTTTGCGAGTTTTACTCCAATTGAATCTTCTTCCGTAGACAGTCCCCAGATACAAAGTCCGTATGCAACCGCCCATGAAGAATCCCGTACCAGTCCTTGCACCGCTGACGACCCATTATTACCATTACTAAAACCAGCAAAAGTTTTAGAAGGAAGTTTAAGCGCGGCGCGCGCGAGGTCTTCTATTGTCGCAATACCCGAACCACCACCTGTAATTGTAATACCGGCAGGCAATAGTCCGTTTTTGCCAATCTTTTTTAGATGAGCTTCAATTAGTTCAAATATATCAGTAAGTCTTGCTCCCACTATTTCATCAAGCTTTTTTTTTGGAAACTCTGCGCCAGATAAAGCGCCTGTTTTTACTCGTTCTGCTTGATCAAGCGGTATTTTGAGTCCCAAAGCTATATCATTTGTTATGTCCGTTCCACCTATTGAAAATATTTTTAGAGATATAGGAATATTATTTTCAAACACCACTATTGAAACAGTCTCTGCGCCAATGTTTGCAAGTACAGAACCCGCAACTTTCTGCGCCCTACTTAGTGTGACAAAACTTCCAGCAAGAGGGGAGGCCATCACATCTTCCACCACAATACCGGCTTCCTCAACTGATGTGATAAGGTCGTTTAGATGTTGCTCAAGACATGTTATAAAAAGCACATCAAGCTCAATTTTGCTTCCGCGCATACCTTGAGGTTTACCAAGAACTTTTTGTCCGTCTATTTTGTACTGCAAAGGAATCTCATGTAAAATTTTTCTGTTTATAATTTTTTGCGCGACTTTTTTCTCACTGTCCTTGATTGCTTTTTCAATATCAAGATCAGTGATTTCAGAATCAGCGCGCGCAACCACGGCGCTACCTCGTGAATTCACTTCCTCAAGCCCAACGCCGCCTATGGAAATAAACGCTTTTTTGATTTTTATTCCCGCTGACTTTTCAGCTTGAGCTACGGCAGTTTGAATACTGCGCACAGTATCATTTTGGTTGATTATATAACCATGTCTTAGACCTTTGGACTGCGCAAAACCAGTACCTATAATTTTAGGTAAATTACCATTCCAGTTTTTTCCATGCTCCGTTACAATCACCTTAACTTGGTAGGTACCGATATCTATTCCTGTTGTGATGTTACGCGCCATATGCACAATTATTATACAATACAATGCGCAAAACCACTAAATTTTATATAAAAATTATATTTTAATATACTTTTTCTTTAATTTCTCCTCCTCTTTTTCCATTTTTTCTCCGTGTTTGAAGCCTTTTAGGTGAAGTAGTCCATGTATGAAAAGATATACTATAAATTCACGCTCTTCCATATTAAATTTTGGTGCGTCACGCTTTGCGATTTCTGGAGATATAAATATTTCACCCTCTGTTTTTGAAAGAAGAAAAGTGAGTATATTAGTTGGCTTATCTTTCTTGCGGTACTTTTTATTAAGCGTTTGAGAATATTTATTTCCAATAAACACGAGACTTAGTTCATAATTTTTACCAAGAACCGCATTTTTCATATGTTCAAAAGGCAAGCCCGCGGGCTTGCCTCTGATTGTTTTTGAGATTGTGAATTTATCTGACATTTAGGTTTGACCTAAACAGTGTTTAGGTCAAACCTAAACGACTAATTTTATTTTCTCTTTCCAAATCTTCCCGTCTGTTCCGCTATCTTTCCAAGTTTTATTAGCTCATCACGCTCTGCTCGTTTCCCGATTTTTTTCAATGTTCTCTTTTTTCTTACATATTTTGATTTACATCTTTCGTAGTATCTTATACCTCGTACACGAGAGAGTATCCCTGACCCGCGCACACGTTTAGTAAACCTTCTTATAAGGCCAGCTGTGTTTTCTTTGTCATTTTTTTCTACTTGAACATTAATACTCATAGTTAGGTAGGATACCACATAGTTTATGCGTTTACAACATTTCTAAATATGCATCCCTTTTAAATACAAAGCCAAATCATCAACCAGTACAGTATGTTGAAATTGCGTATCCATGTCGCGAACTATTACAGTGCCATCAAGCGCCTCGCGATGTCCCATTATAATCGCATACGGAACCTCTAAGTATTGCGCGAGAGATAATTGTTCGCTAAGTTTGTCATTGTCTAATGAATGATGTGTATGTATATTGGATTTTCGCAAGACATCGATTATAGGAAGGCTTTTTCTTTTTGCTTCACGCCCGAGTTGTATAAAGTATATTTTTGGTTTCTTAGCTCTTTTAAGCATTTGCAGTTCTTTTTCTTTGATACCTTTTCTTTCAAACTCAAATACTATGCCAACTGTTGGTATATCGACATTAAACATGCGTTTCACAAGTTCGTCACATCTGCCACCTTTTGCAACCACGGAAATACCTTCAGTTTCTTGCGTATTATGTATCTCAAAAAGTGTTTGAGAATAATATTCATTGTTTCCTATGAGGAAATTGTCTATTTCATATGGAATACCGACGGTTTCCATATATTCAAGAACTTCACTTAGGTGTTTTCTGTTGTTGTCTGATAAAAATTTAATCGGTTGCGGGATATTTTCTCCACTTGAACTGTATCCTTTGTGAAGTTGGTCATATGCTTTAAAAATATCTTTCTTTACGGACTGTCTTATTTGCGAGGGAACAGAGTTTATATTTTTTCTAAAATATAAGTTAAGCTCATTTACAAATTTTAAAGATGAATCTTTATCCCCGATACTATTTATATGTACCTGAATATCTTTAATCCCGATATCTTCTAAAATAGTTGTCGCTGTTTTTATAATAAGCGCTTCAGCGATACTTTTTTTCATACCAATCGCAACAAGTCCGAAATGAAATGTTTTTTCTTTTGTTGAATTATTCGCGACGCTACTTTGATGTATTAAAATAGGGTGGTCACATGGTAAAAGTTCATTATCAATAACTGTTTTTAAAGCGCAAAAAATTTCGTCACCTGCTGTATCGGTGTTACAAGTTTTCACAGTCTGTTTGACATATTTTTGGCGGACATTTGGTAAAGGGGCCTTTTTTGTATTTAATAATGCTTCCGCGTCATTTTTTTCTTTCATATCACTATTCCACTTTTTTTCATGCGCGATTATTTTATCAATACTGTCAAAACCATAACACGATGCAATATTCATTGCTCTTTTCAACAAGTCCGTTGGATTTGTTTTTGAAAGTGTTTTTGTATATATCATATTTTTATTAAATATCTACTTACTATAGTCTCCAGGATAGACACTAAACTCGTTTATTGGAAACAGTCTCACGAATGGTTTACCAACAATAAATTTATCTTCAAGCGGTCCCCATATTCTTGAATCAGAACTATGTTTTCTATTATCACCAAGGACAAAATATTCGTCGTCTTTCAATGTCACGATAAAAGTATCTTCTATACTTTCTTTTATATATGGTTCTTCCACGCCAAAACCTTCAGGGAAATCAGTATTTTTTATAGTTAGTTCCCCAGAGTCCATTTTAACTGTTTCATTTGGGAGACCGATGACTCTTTTGATAAAAAATATAGACGTGTCTTTTGGATATTTAAAAATAACCACATCTGCCCGCCGCGGTTTACTAAGTCTATAACTCAATTGATCAACTATAAGGTACTCGCTACTATCAAAATTCGGCTGCATTGACGCGCCACTTACGACAAACGGTTGCGCTATAAAGATTCGTATCGGAACAACAATTAAAATCGCAATTAGGGAGAATCTAAAAACTTCTTTTAAAAAATTTTCTTTTTTAGGTTCCATTTACGCACATTGTACTTGAAATATCGGTTTGACACAATATTTAAAATTGTGTGATATAATTTTGCGCGGTAAAATGTCTTTTCTTGGCGCGACAAAGCGGAGTGAAGAATGGAACTTGAGGAGCGCAAGACAAATGTTATAATCAATTTATGATTTATATAATTGGACTAGGAAATCCAAGAGAAGAATACGAAAACAACCGTCATAATACTGGAGCTTTGGCGGTGTGGAACTTTGCGAATAATAATAAATTCGCTCCTTTTGAAATTGATAAGAAATTGAAAGCGCTTGTTTCGTCTGGCAAAATAGGAAAGCGGATATTAACACTTATTTTACCGCAGACTTTTATGAATAAATCAGGGTTGTCATTGAAATCTGCAATCACCAATAAAAAGAAAGCGGAGAATTTGGTCGTGATTTATGACGACTTGGATATACCGCTTGGTAAGTTTAAAATCTCATATGGACGTGGTTCAGGCGGACACAAAGGCGTAGAGTCAATAGCGCGCTCCATAAAAACAAAAGACTTTATTCGTATTCGTGTTGGTATTGCGCCCGCGACACCGTCTGGAAAAGTGAAAAAGCCCAAAGGCGAGCAAAAAATAATAGATTTCATACTCGGTGATTTCAAAAAGAAAGATACAGAAAAATTAAAGAAAGTATTTAAAAAAGTTAACGAAGCGCTTGAAGTAATCATTAAAGACGGAAGACAAAAAGCAATGAACATATATAATTAAAAAATTCGCCGAAACTGAGTCTCAACTAAGAGGATAACTTTAGTATTGTTTGCTTGTATTATTTGATATAATTTCATCATGAAAAAAGAACCAAAAATCACAAACGAAGACCTTGCTATGATGATTAAAAACAATGTGGTGGACAAAATGGCAACTAAAGAAGATTTAAGCGGGGTCAAAGAAGATTTAAGCGGGGTTAAAAAAGATTTACGCGCGATATCTGGCAAAGTTGATGACATAGACAAAAATGTTAAAGAAATAAATATGAAACTCCACGATATAGGGGAGTCTGTTCACGGCGAACACAGGCGGAGAATTGAACGATTAGAAGAAGCCGTATTTGAAAAATAAAAATGTAAAACATAATCCGCCAATGGCTTTCCTTGACGGATTATAAAAATCCGCCGAAACTGAGTTTCAGCGAGAGTTTAGTTATCAACCGCAAAGAGATTTAATAAATAGATTATACATGATAACATATAAGTATGTATAAAAGCTTAAAAACCTCAATTTTCATCGCGCTCGTTTTTGTTTTGTTTTCTCCGCAGGCGGTCTCTGCCGATATAACGACAGGTTTGGTAGGACATTGGAAATTAAACGAAGGAAGCGGAACTGTTGCGACAGACAGCGGAAGTGGCGGAAACGAAGGTGTGCTGACAGGAAATCCAACTTGGACCACGGGACAAATCGGTGACTACGCAGTAGATTTTGATGGTGATGATTTTATAGAAGTTACAGACCCTAACTTTGGTTCCGCTAATACATTCACTGTAAGTCTGTGGATTTATCCGACAAACGCAAACACGGAAGTAATTTTAAATTATGGAAACGATACTGCTGGCAGGGGTTGGCGGTTGATTAGAGCTTCAAATGGGACAATAAATTTTAGAAACGCTCTTGCTCAGGGAGGAAGTGGAACAGCCGTAGCGCCACTTAACACTTGGACGCACATTGTTGCTTTTATATCAACTGGTTGGAATGACATAAACACTTATGTAAATGGTTCTGCTGATTATTCAACGCACGGAGGAGATACAAGTTCGCCGAATTCAACTGATGATTTTAGGATTGCAAGGAATTGGGACAATGACCAAAGCGGGACAAGTGCTCAATTTATTGGAAGAATAGATGATGTTAGGTATTATAATAGACTACTTTCAGGCAATGATATCGCCGAACTCTATGCCTACACAGAACCAGTTACGGTAGTAGAAGCCGCCACCCCACACACCACCTCCATCCACCACAAAGCGGGAACACCGCCAGTGGTATCTCTGATAAAAGCGATAGACATAACAGACAGTAGCGCGACGGTAACATGGACAACAGACCTTGAAGCGCATGGAGAGGTATATTATGGCACAGACATAAATCCAACAGATGTTAAAACAGACTGGACTCCAACAAAAGATCACAGTATCAAATTAGAAAACTTGCAACCTAAAACAACATATCATTACTCTGTGCGCTCTAAAGACACTATAACAAACTCCGCGCTGACATACTCTGACAGATACTCTTTCACGACAATAGGCGTGCCAGACACAGAGCCGCCTGAAACGCCAAAGTTTCTCCGTTCACGTTCTCTATCATCGTCAAACATAGACTTATTGTGGAGTAACTCAACAGATAACAATAACGGTGTAAGATACAACATACTGCGAGACGACACGCTAATAGCCACAACAATAAACAACTCATTCAGAGACGATAACTTATCTCCGGATACGCGGTATTCATACGCTGTGTCCGCCATAGACACGTCAGAGAATGAATCGGATAAAATCACCGTCACAGAAAAGACAAGACGCGGCGTAAGCGCAAGCAACTTATCATTTGACAACACGCCGCCGGAGACACCGCGTAACTTAAGAGCTGAAGTTGTGTCAGACGACAGGATTGATTTGAGGTGGACGGAGGTGGATGACGATTCTATTCTTACCAGATATAATGTATTTAGAGATGATTTTTTGATAGACACGGTAGTGAAGACTTTATATAGAGATATTGAACTTTCGCCAAATACCACATATACATATTCCGTATCAGCGATGGATATATCGTCAAATGAATCCCTTAAATCATTCAAAGCTAAAGCAACTACTTTTTTAGAAATAAACTACTGTTCCGCGTTTCAAAAACAAACTCTCTTTCAAAAACTGCAAAACTTTGCCGTCGCTACCGTGTTGAGATTTGACTACTAGTATTTTAGTAGATAGTAAATTACTGTAAGTTAGACAAGACAAAATACCCGCGAATAAAGCTTGCGGGTATTTTGTCTAAACTTACTATGTTTATACAATGACCCCCTTGGATTTAGTCTTTCTTGTGTGAAAGCGTCATCTTTTGTTCTTTTGGTTCAAAGATAATTATTTTGAACTTATAAGTTTTTCCAAGTTCAAGCGCGCTTCGCAATGACTCTTCATTTTCAAATTCTGAAACATGCACAAGTCCCGCCACACCTTCTTCTATTGAAGCAAGCGCTCCGTGTTTATTGTATTTGATAATAACACCCGTCACTTCATCGCCCTTCTTATATTTGGATGTTGCTCCTTTCCACGGATTTTCTTTCAGCGCTTTTATAGAAAGTGAAATCTTTCCGTCTTTTATTTCAATAATTTTCACTTTTATTTTATCTCCGACAGAGAAAAGGCTTCTGGTGTCATCAACAAGTCCCCATTCAATCTCAGAAATATGCACGAGTCCTTCAAGTCCGTCTTCAAGTTTTACAAAGATTCCAAAATCAACAATTCCAGTCACTTCTCCTTCTGTCTCGTCGCCAACCGTGTATTTATCAACAATTTTTTCTTTTTCTTTCTTTTCAGGATCTTTTTCAGAGAATATTAGTTTACCTTCTTTTGGGTCAGCAGTTATTATTAACACTGAAAGTTTTGTACCGACAAGTTTCTTTAGTTCGTTTAATATTTTATCTTTGTCTCCATCTGTAACTCGCGGGTAATGGCTTGCTTTGAGTTGTGATGCGGGCAGAAACCCTTGTATGTTTTTCCACTCAAGGATGAGCCCTCCCTTGTTTGCTTCTTTTACTTGCACATCAATGACACTTTTATTCGCGATAGCGATTTCAGCTTCACTCCATAATAGCGCTTGACGAGCTTCTTTTAATGAAAGTTCAATATAACCATCTTTATTTGTAGTTCTATCAATTACCTTTGCGGCAATATTATCTCCAATTCTTACTTTTCGTAATATATCAGATGCTTGTAAAAATTCCTTTCCGTAAATAATACCAGTTCCAAATGGGTGCATATTAATAAATACAGTCGATTTATCAATACCAATCACAGAACCTTCAATAAGGTCTCCAACTTCGGGTGGGGTAGGACTATCATTTAGCATCTTTGCCATTGGAGAATCCTTCTTTCCTTTTTTTACCGCTTGTAGAGGCAAATCTTTTGTTTCAACCGCTTCGTTTTTATTTTCTTCTTTATCTTCTGAATTTTCAATTTCTGTTGTCATAATATAAAATAGCGCAAGATATCCTTAATACTCTAAAATGTCTCACCTCCAAAGTATTAAGGGATTAATTCTTACACGGCTAATAAATACAATACTTCGCATACTACTACAAAACTTAACATTTTGCAATTATCTGGTATAATTACTTTGAGTTATCGAAATAATCGCAACAAATTTTTCATAAAAGAGAGTTCGCTTAAAGACGAGCTTTGCATTGCATAGCGGTAGCTATGGAAAATTAGTATGAAAGATGAGCTCGCGCCTATAATGAAGCCATAGTAGAGTATATTTCGTAATTCTAAGTATATAAAAATATGGTAATTACATATCACGGAGGGGAATCCTTTAAGGTGACATTTGGAGATACTACAGTCGCTATAAACCCTATCTCAAAAGAATCAAAATTAAGTGGCGCGCGATTTGGCGCCGATATTGCCATCGTCAGCTTGAATGACAAGGATTTTAATGGTGTTGAACAAGTGACACATGGCGACAGAAAACCTTTTCTTATTTCAGGTCCAGGAGAGTACGAAATTAAAAAAGTTTTCATAAAAGGATTTCAGTCTGTATCGGAATACGGCGGGAGCGAGAGGATAAATACAGTTTACTCAATTATGCTTGAGGGTATGAATCTTGTATTTCTTGGTGCGCTTAGTTCAAAAAAGCTCAATGCGGATGTAAAAGAAGCGCTAGGAGATATTGATATTTTATTTTTGCCGATTGGTGGAAACGGAGCGCTAAATACGACAGACGCGCACGCGCTTTCTGTTGACCTCGAACCGAAGATTGTTATACCGATGCATTATGGAGAGATTGAAGGAGACGAAAAAGGTAAAGCATTAGCTAAATTTTTGAAAGAAGATGGTGGCGAAAACGGCAAGCCAATAGATAAACTTACGATAAAGAAAAAAGATTTAGAAGGCAAAGAAGGGGAGATAATCGTTCTTAAAACATAACAAAATCTGAAATTCTCTCCTTATTCGGCAGAGCTGGTAAAAGAAAGAGGCGATGATTTTGTAAAACTCGTTATCACTTGTTAATAAAATCTATCATGTTGAACATAATAGAAAAATTAAGAGAAAAACCAGAATCATACAAAGTCAGTGTTGCGTTTATAGTGTCCGCGTCTATTGCGGGAATAATATTTATTGTGTGGCTTTCTGTAGTTGGTGTTAGATTTAATAGTCAAGAAAATATAGTTTCTGAACAAGAAGGGCCATCCCTCGTGGCTGATGTAAAGACCGGATTTTCAAAAATATTTGAGGAGGGAAAAGCGCGGATTGACAGCAACAAAGAAGAGCTAAAGTTTATAATTCATTAGAACTCATAAACCACTCATTTTATCCTGAAATGAGTGGTTTATGATATTTTCAAAAACAAGGTATTAATGATTATCATAAGATACACCATCAAGTATTGACTCTTTTTAGATAAACATCCTTTCACTTGGAAACTTAGTTTCCAAGTGAAAGGATGTAACCTAACTTAGCTTTTAAAATATCCCAAATATGTTATAATTAAACACAATTATGGCAAAAAAAGATGACGAAAATAAAGCGGAAAAAACACCGCATCAAAATGTAATATCTCAAAATATAAGTTCCGAAATGAGAGAGTCTTATTTGAGTTACGCTATGTCTGTTATTACATCGCGCGCGCTTCCAGATGTTCGCGATGGTCTTAAACCTGGCGCGAGAAGAGTTTTACATACAATGAATCAAATGGGTTTGACCGCGTCAGGAAAGTTGAGAAAGTCAGCCGCGGTAGTCGGAGATGTGATGGGTAAATACCACCCGCATGGAGACTTGTCTATTTATGACGGTATGGCAAAAATGGCGCAGAACTTTACATATAGATACCCGCTTATTATAGGTCAAGGAAATTGGGGGTCAATTGACGGAGACAGGCCTGCCGCTATGCGTTATACAGAAGCAAAAATGTCAAAACTTTCAGCGGAGCTTTTACAGGACCTAGAAAAAGATACGGTAGAATGGCGTCCTAACTATGATGACACAAGAAAAGAACCCGTAGTACTTCCAGCGGCAGTTCCGAATGTATTACTTAACGGCGCGCTCGGTATCGCCGTCGGTATGGCGACAAACATTCCCCCTCACAATCTCACCGAGGTTTGCAACGCAGTGATTGAACTTATAGACAATAAAGAAGCTGTTATAGAAGACCTTATGAAACACATCAAAGGTCCTGATTTTCCAGTTGGCGGGATTATTTATAATCACAAAGATATTCATCACGCTTACTCGACTGGGAAAGGCGGAGTACTTGTACGAGGGGATGCTGAGATTATAGAAGACAAAAAAGGAAATTTTAATATTATAATCAACTCAATCCCATATCGTGTTAACAAATCTGACATGATAATAAAAATCGCTGATCTCATACGCGACAAAAAACTTGAAGGAATACGAGATATGCGAGATGAATCCGCGAAAGGAGACATAAGGGTTGTAATAGAGCTAAAGAGCGGCGCGCAACCACAAAATGTCCTAAACTATATTTATAAACACACGCAACTTGAAGAGACTTTTCATTTTAATATGGTCGTGCTTGTAGATGGCGTGCCACAGACACTTTCACTCAAAAAAATACTTGAAGAATTTGTTTCTCATAGACAAATAGTAGTGCGTCGGAGAACGGAATTTGATTTAAAAAAAACAGAAGACCGTGAGCATATTCTTATAGGGCTCAAAAAAGCGCTTGACCACATAGATAAAATAATCAAGACAATTAAGGCGTCAAAAGATGCTCCGACTGCCCACGGCGCTCTTATGAAAGAGTTTAAATTCTCCGACAAACAGGCAATAGCGATACTTGAGATGAAACTTCAAAAACTTGCGGGACTTGAGCGAAAGAAAATTGAAGACGAATTGAAAGTTGTTCAAGAGGTTATAAAAAATCTCAAAGATCTTCTGGCAAGTCCTAAAAAGATTCTCACTACAATCAAAGACGAACTTCAAAAAATCATTACAAAATACGGCGACGAACGAAGAACAAGAATTGTTAAAGGTGGAGTCAAATCTATTTCTGCGGAGGACCTTATACCAGACGAGGAAAGCATTTTGGTGTTAACTTCAGGCGGGTACATGAAAAGGACAAATCCTGATGAATATAAAAAACAAAAACGTGGAGGTGTTGGGGTAATTGACCTAAACACAAAAGAAGAAGATTTTGTGACTACATTCTTAACCGCGAATACTCATAGCGATTTGCTTTTCTTTTCTGATCGTGGAAAAGTGTATAAAATGAAAATGTATGACATCCCAGAAGGAAGACGCGCGACTCGTGGCAAGTCTATTATGAACTTTTTGTCATTTCCACAAGGGGAGAATATCACATCAGTGTTAGCCCTTCCGAAAGATTCTAAGAAAGACGCGCTGTCTCTTGTGATGGTAACGAGAAACGGCACCGCAAAGAGAATTGCCGCAGAGAATTTCTATGATGTGCGTAGAAGCGGACTTATCGCGATAACTCTGGTAAAAGATGATGAGCTTATTTCAGCATCACTTCTTGAGAGCGGTGATGAAATCGTTGTTGCAACAACAAAAGGACAGTCAATTAGATTTAAAGGCGGAGACGTGCGAGAAATGGGTCGTAACGCAGTTGGTGTACGCGCTATAAAAATAGGAAAAGACGACAAGATTATTAGCGCTAGTGTCGTAAAGAAAGGCGACACAAACGTAGAAATACTGGTACTTAGCGAAGCAGGATATGGTAAGAAGACGAAAATAAAAGAGTATAAGGTGCAAAACAGAGGTGGTTCTGGTATTAAGACCGCAAAAGTCACGGTAAAAACAGGAAACTTGATTGCGGCAAAAGCTATTGGAAGTAGTGATGTTGAAGACCGCGAACTCGTCGCAATGTCAAAGAAAGGACATGTGATACGGCTTGATCTAAAAGAAGTGCCATCTCTCGGAAGGCAAACACAAGGTGTGCGAATAATGAAACTCCGCGCTGGAGACAGTATTGCCGCGCTCGTCTGTCTATAATCCTGTTTAGGTCAAACCTAAACAGAACAAATTTTCTTTATAACTATGACAACAATAATCAAAAAAAACAAAAGATGATTTTTCTCAAATAATTGATAATTTTGATTTAGGTTCATACAATCCGCATTCTTATGTCACAAAAGTTGGAAAATAGGCAAAATATATGTTGAAAAAAATTCCAAATACAGATGAGAAATAGTTCTTTTGTCTGTTTAGTTACACGATCTTGGACATAAAGATCAAGGAAAAGTTTTCGATGTTATTGGAAAAATGCAAAGAGATTTTAAAAATTCAATTTTTTCCTGAAAACTCAAAATAATATTGTTTAGGTTTGACCTAAACAGAATAGAGTTGCTATAATTTAGGTAATGAGGAAAGAACCATTTTTTGTTGGAGATTTTGTGCATGTTTTTAATCGTGGTAATCGCAAACAAGAAATTGTGCGTGATGAAAAAGATAAATTATATTTTTTACAAGCACTTTATTATTTTAACGACTCCCATTCAATTTTAAATATTTTTCGTAACTTGAATGACTTGTTTAGGTTTAATTTAAACAAGATGATGTGGCCAGAAGAATTTCCAAAACGTGACCCTTTAGTAAAAATTCATGCTTTTATTTTAAAAAATAATCATTTTCATCTAATTCTTGAAGAAATTAGAGAAAGTGGTATTTCTGAATTTATGAGAAAATTGAGTACAGGAGTGACTTGTCGTTTCAACAAGAAATATGACGAAACAGGTAAATTATTTCAAGGGTCGTATAAAGCTCGTCGGGTTGACAAGGACAATTATTTGCAATATCTAAATGTTTATATACATATAAAAAATGCTTTTGAAATGTATGAAGGCGGTATTGAAAATGCAATGAAAAATTTTGATGATGCCTATGAATTCGCGAAGAAATATCCATACAGTAGCTTGAGTGTGTATGAAGGAATAGAATCATTACTTATAAAGATAATCTCTACAGATTGGTTGATTGAAGCTTTTAATGATAATGAGTTTAAAAATTTTTCAAAAGAATGTTTGGAATACTTAGATTTTGATGAAACAACATTGAATGTAATTTTTGAACACTCCTCTGTTTAGTGTTTAGGTTTGACCTAAACAGATATAAAAGATGTTAACAGAGCACTATTGATATTATTGATTATTGTATGTAATATTAGTTAAGCTGATGAAGTTAATGAAGCTGATTTTTAATAAACTAAAATAATGTTTTCTGACCCTAAAAAAAATGTAAAACGATTAGGACTTAATGAAGGTATGACGGTTGCTGATTTTGGTTCAGGCTCTGGTCATTATGTCATGGCTTTGTCTGAATTGGTGGGAGATAGAGGTCGTGTGTATGCTATAGATTTACAACAAGCGCTTTTACAGAGAGTGAAAAATATGGCAATGGCAGAAAATATAGAAAATATAGATATTCTGTGGGGCGATATTGAAAATATTGGTGGAACAAAACTTGGCGATGAGTCTGTGGACGCGGTTATCATTGCAAACACATTTTTTCAGGTAGAAGACAAAGATACAACTATAATGGAAATACGCCGTGTGTTAAAAGAAAACGGTAAAGTGCTTGTGGTAGATTGGAGCGATTCTTTTAATGGTATGGGTCCGCAACCTAATGATATAGTAACGGAAAGCGTATCAAGAAAAATGTTCACAGAAAAAGGTTTTGAATTTGATGAAGATTTTGATGCTGGGGAACATCATTACGGGTTAATTTTTCATAAAGGATAATATTAAAATAATACCAGGATTATGAAGAACATGACGGGTTTTCAAATTGCAATAATAGGAATATTTATAGTGCTTGCTATTGCGGGTGTTCTTGTGTTTTCTGGCATTGGCGGTTTGGGGGACAATAATCAAAAAGTGGGTGATGTTGAAATATGGGGTACTATACCGTATGAAATATTTGACAAAATGATAAGCGGACTTAACTCTGGCAACGGACGTTTCGCTGGGGTGAAATACATAGAGAAAGATAAAGAAACATATGAAGAGGAATTTGTGGAAGCGTTAGCCGCGGGCGTTGGACCGGATTTATTTTTATTGGCACAAGATGGGATAGTGCGAAATCAGGATAAAATAATAGAAATACCCTACGATACTATTTCTGGGCGTGATTTTAAAAATACTTTTATTGAAGAGGGAGAAATGTACCTTACGGAAAATGGCGTGCTTGGATTGCCGTTCACTATTGACCCCATGGTGATGTATTGGAATAGAGATATATTTCAGAGTGTGGGTATAGCAAACCCGCCAGAGTTTTGGGACGAACTTTTTTTATTAAGCCCAAAGATTACACAACGTGATACCGCGTCAAATATCATAAGAAGTTTTACGGCGCTTGGAGAATTTAATAATATTGAAAATGCAAAAGAAATACTCTCTGCTTTTATAATACAATCTGGTAATAAAATTATTATTCCAATAGCAACTGGATTTGAATCAATAATAAATGAGAAGCTTGATTTTGTCATACCTCCCGCGGAAGCCGCCGTAAGGTTCTATACAGAATTTTCTAACCCAATAAAATCAGTATATTCATGGAATAAATCGCTTCCAAACTCAAAACAACTCTTTACAGCGGGGGACTTGGCAGTATATTTTGGGTTTGCAAGTGAATTATCGGAAATACTCCGTTCAAATCCTAATTTAAATTTTAATATAAGCCCGTTACCGCAGTTAAGAGATGCTAATGTAAAAATAACATATGGCAAAATGAGCGCTTTTGCAATACCAAAAAACTCAAAGAATCAAACTGGGGCTTTATCTGTGGGATTTGCTTTAACAAGCTTTGAAAACATAGCGCAATTTTCGGTAAATCTTGGACTACCTCCCGTCCGTCGCGATGTTTTGACAAACAAGCCAACAGACGCGATAGGTTCAGTTTTCTACGACTCTGCTTTGATGTCAAAATCATGGTTTGACCCTGATAGCGACGAAACTGATGATATCTTTAAGAATATGATTGAATCAGTAACATCGGGCAGAGCGCGCCTTGGTGAAGCAATAAATCTTGCAGACCAAGAACTTGGTTTACTTTTACGCAGTAGATAATGTTGATATAAATTAAATAATAAGAGATAATTTTAATATGAAAAGTGTTAATAAAATTTATTTTGGTGTAATTGCAATAATTTTATTTTTACCGATAAATTTCATAGTAGCCGCTAATGTTTCTGGGACACTTCAAAATCCATTAAAAGATGGGTATGCTTCAATTCCAGATTTTTTGGGCGCGCTTCTTAAGGTTGTAATAACAATTGCAATACCTATTATTATATTTATGATTATTTATTCAGGGTTCTTATTTGTAAAAGCGCAAGGGAAGCCAGAAGAACTTGTAACCGCGAGAAAATCACTCATATGGACATTTATTGGCGCCGCGGTCATACTTGGAGCGTCACTTCTTTCATACGCAATACAGGGGACGGTAGATGAAATAAGAAGAGATGTCGCGCAATCTGGTTACACAATAGAATTAACATAATATTTGTATGAAAAACTACATTAAAAAAATTAAATTATTTTTATTTAGTATAATGATATTTTTTGTTCCACTTGTGTCGTTCGCGCAAAATATATTTGGATCAAGTCGTAATCCCAGTTATAAAAATTATGGTTCAAGTTATGGATTTGGAACTAAATCCGGCAGTTTCAGTTTAAATTATGTATATGGCACTGGCTCAACAATTACAGACATAATATTTTTTATGATTAATATTATAAATCAAGCCGTTGTGCTTGTTATGGCTCTCGCGCTCCTGTTCTTTTTCTGGGGCGTTGCTATGTTTATTTATAACGCAGACAATGAAGATAAGAAAACAGAAGGAAAGAAAGTAATGATGTGGGGTATTATTGCGCTATTCGTAATGCTTTTTGTGTGGCAAATAATCAACATACTGGCAAATACGTTTTTTTAAAAAATATCCACATTACCGGTATTTACAAGGTTATAAGTAACATATTATACTATTTATATAAATTAAAATTTATTGGTCGTCTATTAATCATTAATCATTTATTATTTATATAAAAATGAAAAGAATCACCTTTTTAGGTTTAAGTATAGTTGTTTTAACTCCTGCGATGGCATTAGCCGCTGATTTGGATTCCGTATTAGACAAAATAGGAGACCTTATAGGAACAGCTACTCCGATAATTGTCGCTCTAGCGCTTATATTCTTTTTCTATGGTCTTGCGAAGTATATCTTAAACTCGGGAGATGAAGAAAAGAGGACCGAAGGCAAGGGTATAATGATATGGGGCATTATCGCATTGTTTGTTATGGTATCTGTATGGGGACTGGTAAACCTTCTTGCCAATACATTTGAAGTAAATGACGGTTCAACAATAAATATACCGTCTGTTACACTCTAAAATATTATGTCCTCGGTTTATAAATTAATAGATAGTATTCAGTTTTTGATTATAAATCCGCTCATAGGACTTTTGTTTGCGTTAGCGTTCCTAATGTTTTTATGGGGTTTAGCTCAGTTTATTATCAATTCTGATAATGAAGAGGGTAGAACTACCGGGAAAACACATATGATATGGGGTATTGTCGGGATGTTTATAATGGTTGGCGCTTATGCCATTATAAATATTTTGAGTAACACGCTTAATACAATTTAATCTCGGACCAATTGTGAAAAAAAACCTCCACGACGACATCGTCGTGGAGGTTTTTTTTGCTGAAATATGTTTATAAATTTGTATACCGTACTAATTCTTACCCAGTCTTAATCTTAAGCTTAGTCTGCTTCTCTTTATTTATTTTAGGCATTACGATTGTTAGAAGACCATGCTTTTCGCTGGCTGTTGATTCATCCACTTCAATTTCCTGTGGCAAAAGAATAGTTCTAGAAAATGAACCCCAGTAAAGTTCTTTATAGAAATAATTATCTTCTGTAACTTGTTTTACTTCCTCACGCTTTCCTTTTATAGTCACCATATCACGTGTTATGGACACGTCTAAATTTTCTGGTCGTACTCCCGCGACAAGAGCTTTTATAATAATTTCATTCGGGTTCTGATATACATCTACTGTAAGCTGTCCTTCATTATTGTCTTCTTCCATCCAATCATTTTCAATACTGGAATCAGACATGGAATTATCCGGAACAGTATCTATTTTCACAGATTCTTCCGCGCCGTAATCGTCTATGTTGACTGTTCCAGTAAGTCTTTCAAAAAATGAGGGTCTTTTTGCCATAATTTTATTTTATTAATTTATTTTTAATTTTCTTAACTTTTTCAAAAAGAAGTATAAGAATAATTATTCCAATCCACACGAAGATAAATATAGTCAATATTTTATTTCCACTTCCTTTTATTATAAAAAAGTTAAATAGACTATGCAATAGGATTGCGAGAATAAGTCCGTATAACGCGTATGTTTTCTTAAATATTTTCTTTTTGTAAAAAGAGAGAGCTATCATCACGCCGACTATCGCAGATGAAAGCGTATGAAGGAGTGTTGCGCCTAAAAATCTCAAATTACCATTTATGACGGTATTCATAAAGTTGCCGTCCATTATTGGATTTATTAGAAATAGCGTGTTTTCAAGCGCTGCAAATCCAAGAGCAACTGTAATCATATAAATCACGACATCAATAGGCTCATCAACCGCTTTTCTTTTTAATATTATAAAATAGGCTAAAATATATTTGAATATTTCCTCAAGCACAGACCACAGCACTATCACCACCGTGCCAGAAAAGTATGTATCAGCTAACTTTTCAAAAGGTAGTACTATTGGCGCTGCTATCATTCCGATTATAAAAGCAAGCATTATCATACCTCTTGGTTCTGGACGTTTCTTATCTTGTTTAAGCCAAAACCAAAGCCATAAAAGAGATGGGAAGACTCCTCCTAATAGCGCGAATGATAATGTTTGAAATGAGAACATATGTTTAAGTATTGGCATTAGTATACTCATACTAATGCCAATACTCTATTGTGGCCAACTAGCGACGATAAGCGTTTCGCTATCTTTTTTCGGCAAACTCTGCCATATTTCTTCTGTAATAAACGGAGCAAACGGATGAAGCAGTTTCAGGCATGTTGTAAGTATAGTATATAGTGTCCATTTTGCCGATTTTTTGTCCACGTCACTGCCATTTTGAAGGACAAGTTTTACTTCTTCAATATATATGTCCGCGAAATTATGCCACACCCAATGATATATTTCGTCTGCCGCGAAATCTGGTCTATATCCATCTATATTATCGGATACGGTTTTTGTTATATTATTCAAATTTTTTATCCATTCTTTATCCAAGGCGCTAAGTTTTGGTTTTTCTTTTATGTTTTTCTCATCAACATTTGAAAGCACGAAGCGTGCAATGTTCCAGATTTTGTTTGAAAAATTTTTGTATCCTCTTATTTTGTCTTCTGACAAACTTATATCATTACCCGGCGGCGCGCCTACAATAAGAGAAAGGCGCGCCGCGTCCGCTCCATATTTTTCTGTCATATCAAGTGGGTCAATTATATCCCCGCTACTTTTACTCATCTTCTTTCCTTTTGCGTTTAGCACCATCCCATGTAGATAGACTTTCTTAAACGGCACATCGCCAAGCAGATATCCTGACATCAAAATCATTCTTGCAACCCAAAAGAAAAGAATATCGTGACCTGTCTCCAACACACTTGTCGGATGAAAATTCTTCATATCATCAGTATCCTCAGGCCAGCCGAGAGTGGAGAATGTCCACAGCCCAGAAGAGAACCATGTATCAAGCGTGTCGGGGTCTTGTGTCCACCCATCGTCTTCTGGTGCATCCACACCTACATATACTTCCTTGTCTTTATTCCATACAGGTATTCTATGTCCATACCAAATCTGCCTACTTATGTTCCAGTCATTTAATTTATCTATCCAATGAAAATAAGTTTTATCAAAATGTTTTGGAATAATCTCAATTTGCCCACTCTCTACGGTCTTTCTCATTATTTCTTTGAGGCTCGTTTCGTCGCCATTTTTTATACCATTTATTTTTGAGTTCTTAAGTTTGAATTTTTTATTTACATCAACAAACCATTGCTCTTTTATCTGCGGTTCAATCACACCTCCACCACGATAGTTTGTCGCAAGGTTGAGTGTATAGTTTTCATTTATTTTTGTAACTAATCCTTTTTCTTTTAACTTTTCAACTATCATAGACCGCGCTTTCTTAATATGAATTCCCGCAAACTCTTTTGTTATTGGCAATAGTTTTCCATTGAAATCAATTATTTGTTCTGTGTCCAGATTGTGTCTTTTTGCAATTTCAAAGTCAGTCGCATCATGCCACGGAGTTATAGTCATCACACCTGTTCCAAACTTCATATCTACAGCTTCGTCTTTTATAACAGTTGCAGTGATTGGTCCGTTTATCCATTCTAAATCAAGTTTCTGTCCGTGTTCATATTTTTTATATCTTTTATCATCTGGATGCATTACAACATATTTGTCTCCAAATTTTGTTTCAGGACGCGCAGTACCGATTTCAAAAGGTCCGTACTTAAGATAATAAAACGGTGATTTTTCCTCTTTGCGTTCTATCTCATCATCGGAAACGTTTGATTGCATTTTAGGGTCCCAGTTTACAATTCTGTTACCGCGATAAATAAGTCCGTTGTCGTACATTCGTTTGAATGCTGTTTTTACAGCTAAACTTCTTTTTTCATCAAGAGTATAAGTTTCTCTACTCCAGTCAATAGACGCACCCATTTTTTTAATCTGATTAACAATAGTATCGTGGCTTTCTTTCGCAAATTGTTCAACACGCTTTAGAAATTCTTCACGTCCCAAATCGTGTCGCGTTTTCTTTTCTTTTTTATACAATATTTCTTCAATTTTTGACTGTGTTGCGATTGCCGCATGGTCTGTTCCAGGTAGCCACAGCGTCTTCTTACCCTTCATCCTGTTATAGCGTACAAGAATATCCTCAATAGCGAGCATTGCCGCGTGTCCCATATGAAGCGTACCTGTCACATTTGGAGGGGGAAGTATTATAGAGAAAGCTTCTCCTGCGCCTTTAGGCTTGAAAAAACCACCCTCTTCCCAGAGTTTGTAGATTTTACTTTCAGTTTCCTGCGGATTATATGGTTTTAGGAATTTATCGTCCATATTTAAGATACTTCTTATAATACCAATAATACCAAAATATAATACACAAGTCACTTGGAAACTTAGTTTCCAAGTGACTTATAAAATGATAGAGTTTACTTATGAGAAAAATAAAATTTGTAAAAAAAGAGTTTTATCATATTCTTAATAGAGGTGTAGACAAAAGAATAATTTTCCCTGAACAAGATGATATAAACAGATTTTTTCAAAGCATGAAGGAATTTAATGTTATAGAACCAATAGGGAGTATTTATGAAAATTCATTTAACAAGAATAAACTTGGAAACTTAGTTTCCAAGTTGGAGGGTGGTAATGATAAACAGGGAAAACTAGTTAACTTCATATGTTACTGTCTTAATCCAAATCATTACCATTTTATTCTTGAGCAATTGGTTGAAGACGGTATAGCAAAATTAATGCATAAAATAGGGTTAGGTTATACAAAATATATAAATGAAAAATACAACCGTTCAGGTTCATTATTTCAAGGAACATTTAAAGCGGTACATATAAATACAAATGCACAGTTATTGCATACCAGTGCTTATGTCAATTTAAATGATGAAGTTCACCAACTTGGAAACTTAGTTTCCAAGTTGGGAAAATCAAGTTGGAAAGAATACATTAACGAAGATATTAAAGATCCATTTTGTAAGAAAGATATTATTTTAGGACAATTTAAAAATAAAGCGGATTATAAAAAGTTTGCAGAAGAATCATTAGAATATATTTTAGAAAAAAGATACATAGATGAAAAAGGTGAGAAAGAGCTATTTCTTGAGTAACTTGGAAACTTAGTTTCCAAGTGGATATAAATTTTTTGCATATTTTATCTTTTATGATATACTCATTTAAGATTAGTTTTTATATTTTTTATGGAGAGGGGGATGTTATGTTTTTGATTTATGAAAATAAAGAGGTAAGAGTATCAAGAGACATCGGCTGGTTTTTGAAGAATGAATATAAAAATATTGTTAAGCCGAAAAATATTTGTATTTATTCTTCAAGTATAAGTAAAGCTGATACGGCTTGTATTATACGAAGTATTGTTAAAAACAGAGTCGTATTTTACCCAATGGGGTGTATCGTGAAAGAGTTTTTTGATTTTTATCTTAAAAAACAAAAAGGCGTTATATTTGTCGCTAACCAAAAACAAATAGAAAGAATAATTCGTATGATAAATAGCGGTGATTATGAAATCATCGCTAAGAAAAAAATAGTCTCTATAAATTTATAAAAAAAATTTACAAAAAATATAAAAATAAAAAAAGGCGCTAGAAACATATAGCGCCTTTTTC
>JBBTTR010000024.1:31729-34123 GCA_038064155.1 Patescibacteria group bacterium
TTTACAAAAAATATAAAAATAAAAAAAGGCGCTAGAAACATATAGCGCCTTTTTCTTATAATCTGTAATTTAAGCGAAACACAATTCTTCGTCCACTTTGTGGACGAATTCCTCCTTTCTGACACAACCCGATTCTAATCGGGTTTTTAAACAATCATCTGTATCTCTGCTTTCACAGTATTTGCAGATACCACCACCGGACGATAGTTCAAGTAATTTGAACATAAGTCCGTCTTCCGTGGTAGTTATGAACAAGTTGTCACTATCCCCATCTTCGTCTTTTCCCCCAATGCTGAACACATATTTTTTTAACTCACCTCCATTGGAAAGAACACTCAAGAGTTTTATGGGTTTACCATATTTTTTCTCGAGATTTTTCAACAACGTTGACCTACAACAAACATAATCCTTAACATAGGTACTCTTATCCATCCATTCCCCCTCATCTTTTTTAAAGTTAAAAAAATTAAGCAACTACTCACAAAAATTAACTTCCTAAACCTCCCCCTTTCTTTGGTTATAAATATATCTATGTAGACATCAGTGGGTTGATGTCAAGGGTCTTAAAAAACAATATATCGTATGCCTTTTGTTGACATACGACTTCTATATATTAGAATATAATAAGTATAGCTCATTAGCAAGCGCAATATGTGAATATCTGTCTTTTTACTTTTTAAATGAAAGAGGTCTAAAATGTCCAAAAACAAAAAGAGGTGCCCGATAGTTGAATTTTTTAAAAATAATACATGGAGTTGTTTACTTAAATCTATTATAGTTTGTGTTTGGATTTTAGGTATTGCTTTTTTATCTTCAGCGCTTGGAGAAAAAAAAGTAGAAAATAAAAGCTCTTAACTCCTATCTAAAAAATGGATAGGAGTTATTGTTTATAAAGAAAGATTTCCATCAGCTTTTAGTTCTATATTTTGATTTTTGTATTTTTCCGGATTTTGTTTGTATCTGAAATAACCCGCTATTGCTATCATTATCGCATTGTCTGTTGAGAGTTCTTTTGATGGTATATAAAGTGCTATTTTAGAAAATTCATTTTCTATCATTTCTTTAAATGCTTCGCGGATTTTTTTGTTAGCAGAAACTCCACCACCTATAACAAGCGTTTGCGCGCCGTATTTCGTAAGTGCTTTTTTTGTTTTTGCCAAAAGCACTTCAACAACAGCATCTTCAAATTCTTTTGCGATTTTTTGTTTTATATCCTCTGTTAGGTCTGGAATTTTTTTAAGTGTATAGAGTACAGAGGTTTTAAGTCCAGAAAATGAAAAGTCGCAAGTGTTGGAATAAAGCATCGGGCGAGGGAATTTCACTTCGTGCGCAGACTCACGCAGACTGGATGTGGACTCACTCTGAATTTTTTCTACATCGGTCTGCGTATATTCTGCGTTTTTCCGCGACATTTCTGCAAGAGCAGAAATGTATGGTCCGCCAGGATACGGAAGTCCAAGCATCCTTGCAGTCTTATCAAACGCTTCGCCGACTGCGTCATCAAGTGTTTCGCCGATAATTTCGTATTTAAGATGTTCCTTTGAGAGTACTAGTTGTGTGTGTCCGCCTGATATAAGGAGGGCTAGCATAGGGAGCTTAAACTTTGGCATTTTGAAATCATCTTGCAGTAATGCAGAGAAAATATGCCCCTCCATATGGTTTACAGGAATTATCGGTTTGTCCCACACAGACGCAAGAGCTCTTGCAAAGTTGATACCAACCCAAAGTGCAGGCTCAAGCCCCGGCCCGTTGGTTACCGCTATAGCATCAATATCTGGAGTCTTTATAGTTGGGATAAATTCTAAGAATTGCTTAAGTAGTTCCGGTTCTCTTTTTAACATTTTTTCTAGAACTTCTTTTTTCTCTGGATGCCATATTTCATCTTTTGCATTCAAAGAGTTTGATTCACTCAATACATTTCTAAGTAATGGAATCAAATTTTTTGTATGTTCACGCTTGGCGATAGTAGGGAAAACCCCGCCATATTCTTTATGGTGTTCTATTTGTGACAAAATAGCGTTTCCTAATACATTAAATTCTTTTCCATCTGTCTCAACTATACTTATAGCTGTCTCGTCACAGCTTGTCTCTATACTTAGTATTTTCATAATATTTGTGGGCGGTACAGGATTTGGTCACCAGTTGCTAACTATTTTCATTCATTTCGTTCTGAAAATACTAAGCACTTTCGACCCATCATGTAAGTAAAATTGTTTACTTACTTATTGCATATATTAAAAGATATCATTGGTTTATTGTGGTGTTTGTTTGAAAAAGTCAGAACCCATTTTGCGGAGAACCCTGACTAATTGGCTCGCTCCGCTCGCCAAACGCTCGGGTGTAAGGTACCCCATTCTTAAGACAACAATTCCCAGCAATTATTTCAATTCTAAT
>JBBTTR010000025.1:0-7824 GCA_038064155.1 Patescibacteria group bacterium
AAGGAAAAACACCAGCTTTCGCTGATGTTAATCCTATCTGGCTCCGCAGGTAGGACTCGAACCTACAACCAACTCCTTACACTTGTCCTAAAATTACTTTTAGGGGTGGACTATATCATCGCCCAGCCCTTCTACTTTATATTACTTGTAATATAAAGTAGGGCTGGGCGCAAGGCGCTTCCCATCAATATAATAATTGAAAGTACTCCCTTTCGGGATAGTCTCTACACCTTTTCCAACAAAATGCTGGAACTTGGCTCGGGATTACCCATTTTAATAGAAGAAATCTTAATATCTCATATTAAATTTGGGCTTCCCCGAATTCACCTCGTTTTCGACCAGAATTACTTCTGGAAGCTGCATCACTTTACAGGGAGCTGCTCTACCATTGAGCTACTGCGGAATAAATTGTTAAAAGAACTTTATATATATTACTAAAATTTGACTGAAATGTAAAATTTTAGATTTAAAATTTAAAAACGCAAAATTTTTTATTATTTTTTCAATATGCTATAATCAAAATATGAGAGTTTTTTATACATTGCTTTTTGTTTTTGGCGTAATTGTCATTATAGGCAGTTTTGTTGTAGCCATAAACGGCTCAAGAGATATTGGCGACAATGGTAACATATTCGCTAGATGGTGGAAAGAAAATAAAAAAATTGTCAATAATCAAGAAAATAATATGCAAAAACTTACACTTATAAGTTCGGCGTTTGGAAACAATGGCAAAATTCCTTCAAAACACACTTGCGATGGAGAGGGAATAAGCCCGGCGTTTCAAATAAAAGGGGTTGATGAAAACGCAAAATCGCTTGTTTTAATAATGGACGACCCGGACGCGCCAAGCGGAGTATGGGACCATTGGGTTAAGTTTAATATTTCCACCTCAACGACAGAGATAAAAGAGGGCAACGAGCCCGAAGGAATTTCAGGAATCGGCACATCGGGCAATAAAGAATATTTCGGCCCTTGTCCGCCGGACAAAGAACATAGATATTTTTTCAAACTTTTCTCACTTGATACAGAGCTTGATTTGAAAGAAGGTGCGACAAAAAAACAGGTAGAGAAGGCAATGGAGGGGCGTATATTGCAACAGATAGAACTAATAGGTTTGTATGAAAGAAATTAGTAAAATCCACTTCCTTTTTCTACCAAAGGTAGATAAAAGAATAGGATGCTCAATTTTGTAATTATTCATATAGTTCATAAACAAAATTGATATGTATATAAAAATTAAAGTTACACCTGAAGCAAAAAAGGAGAAATTAGAGCAAAAGTCAGATGAACTGTTTGAAATATCGGTAAAAGAGAAAGCAAAGCAGAACATGGCAAACAAAAGAATTCAAGAATTAATTGCTGAACACTTTGGTATAATGAAAAGGGATGTAAGAATTATAAGTGGGCACAGGTCGCCCTCTAAAATTATTAGTATTAAGATGGATTAGTATAATAAATATATGAGCACTCGAAAAAATATAAAAGCTACAAATATAGAACTTACGCAAGAGATATCAGATTACTTGGACAAGAGACTTCAGTCTATTGAGAAATTAATTGACCCAAATGACACCAGTGCGATTTTTGATGTCGAAGTAGGCAAGACGACAAACCATCATCAGACAGGTAGTATATTCAGGGCAGAAATAAATCTACATATTGCATTGAAACAGTTTAGAGCAACATCTGAAGAAGAAACATTATTTAACGCAATCGATAAAGCCGAAAAGGAAATTGTAAACGAGGTTCGCAGAGCAAAAGGCAAAAAACAAAGATTATTAAGAAAAGGAGGTAACGCGATAAAAGCGTTTACTAACGCTGTAGGTTTTAGTAGCGCTAAGATTAGTGATTTTGTGCGAAGACGAAGGAGATAGTCTATCCTCTTAAGAAATCTTCATAATCCATTTCTTTTTTACCTTCTGGAACAACTTTTCTTATTTTAAGTTGTCCATCTTCCAAATCCGCTTCAGTTATCTTGACGCGGATTTGTTTGTTGTTTCGCTCCGCGAAAAAATATGTTCCAGGCCACTGCTCAAACGCGCGGATTTTTAATAGGTTTTTGTAAGGGTCTCCGTCTAGCTCAATCAAGCCGTCTTTTTTTATAATCTTTTTTGTAAATGTTGCTTTGTTGTCATCTTGTTTCTCTGGTGTTATTTTACCGGCTATCCATTGTGGTATTACTTCAGTGAGCATTTTACCCCCCTCACTTACAAGAAGCTTTCCGAGTTCACTTGCTTTAGGCGGCCATGGTTGGGCTTCTATACTCGCCTGCGCAAGAATTGGGCCACTGTCCATACCAGCATCAAGTAGCATTATCGTCACACCAGTCTTTTTTTCATCCTCTAATATTGCAGAGATGATAGGGGATGCTCCGCGGAGCTTTGGTAAAAGTGAGGGATGAACATTAAGCGTGCCGTGTTTGGGAATGTCTAAAAGTTCTTGTTTCAATATCTTTCCATATGATGCGACTACGAACAGGTCAAAATATCCTTCACGTAAGAGATCTAGCGCCATCTCGTCAAGTTTCTCTGGCTGTACAAAATCTATTTTATTTTCTTGTGCCCATACTTTTGCAGATGGCGAAGTCAAAACAAGTTTCCGTCCTTTTTGTTTGTCAGGCATAGTGACGACGAGCTTTGGAGCAAACCCCACTTTTTTAAGTTCGTTTAAAACTATCACCGAAATCTCTGAAGTTCCAAAAAATGCAATCTTAATTTTGTTTGATATCATATAAATTGTCTGCTTTATCTACAAATAAAACTCCGTTTAAGTGATCCATTTCATGTTGGAATATTTTTGAAAGCAATCCGCTTCCTCCTCGTTCAAAAATTTCTCCGTCTTCATTGTATGCGCGAATCGTCGTTTTTGTTGGACGATTTACAGTACCGTATTCACCATGTACGGAAAGACAACCTTCTTCTTCCGCACTCTCTTTTTTTGAAGTTTTTGTAATAATTGGGTTTATGAAAACACGGTTAGGACGAATAAAATCTTCAGTATTTTCTTCTGGATTAAAAAGCTTTCCAGAGACTATAAAAACGCGCAGTGATACGCCAATCTGCGGCGCGGCTATAGCCACCCCATTTTTTTGGAGATTCAGAGCTTCTGACATATTTTTTAGAAGCTTTTTTATTTTAGGAGATTTAATGTCTCCAATGGGCACTTTCTTAGCCATATCTCTTAAAACAGGGTCTCCATTTTGGATTATATTCTTCATTACTGAAATAATATCTTAAATGTGGTTATAAAAAAAGGTCTTGCTTGATGTTTGTATTTATCACTTGAGATATTTTAATTCCTTAGATTCTTTTAGATGATAAATTAAAAAAGACTCTCAGGATCTACGTCTACAGAAAAATTTGGCGGGAGCGAGCGAAGCACTTCAATTATTTCTTTATTGGGCCAATTTTCCCGCGCGACTCGTAGTAATCCATTCATAGCGAACTTTTCTCGAGCGACTCTTATAGAAGATGAATATATCTGAATATCGTATTTATTTAGAAGTTTTTTAATATATTCCATTTCTTTCAAAACACGCTCTGGCGTTCCAACAACATTTATTTTTATAAATATACTAAACGGCGGGTATCTGAATTCTTTTCTTTTTTTTATTTCATCTTTATAAAAATCAACCAGATTGCCTTTAGAAACATAATTAAATATTTTTTGGTCTGGTTTTCTTGTCTGTATTAACATTTTGTTTTTTGTAATTTCTTTTATCTTAAGTAAAAGCGAAAGTATTTTTTCTGACATTCTCCATTCCGGAAGCGATAAAAGGGAGTCCATTGTTGCCACGGCGCTGTTCTCAATTGGTTTATCTAAATAGGCAAGCGCCATCTCCGTGCCGATGAGTATTCCTCCTTTTGTAGCGTAAAATTTATCTATCAGGGCAGACGCTCTTTTGTGCGTTGATGCGGCATCTTTGTCTATTACAAAAATATTCTCATTTCCAAATTCTTCTTTGAGTATTTTTTCTACAAGCTGTACGCCAATGCCAATAGTTTCTAGTTTCCAGCTTGCGCAACCTTTACATCTTTCATCGGCGCTTCTAGACGCGCCACAGGCGTGGCATATAAAGCGATTTCCTTTTGATGTGCTGTGAAGCACTATCGGCACTCCACATTCATGGCAAAACACAGGGTTTCCACAGTCGCGACATGTGGTAGAAGACGCAAGCCCGCGTCTTGCTGTAAATACAAACATATTTCCATCGCTCTTTATTGTGTCAGAAACAAGAGTTTTGAGCTCTCCACTTACCACCTCAAACTTACCAGCTTTTTGATGTTTTTTATCTTTCATATCAACAAGCGACTGACTCGCATTCCTCACGGCGCGGAGTTTGGGAGGGGAGAATTCATCAAGTTCATTTTCTTTATATCGCCACATTGTGTTTATAGAGAGAGGTAAATCGCCGAAGATAATTCGTATTTTTCTGTGCTTTGCAAAATTCTCCGCAAGAGTACGTATATCTATAAATGGTCTGTTGAATTGTTTATACACACGTGAATTTTCTCTTTCTACTATGATTGTGCCAATGTCTTGCCTCGGCAGAGATAAGAATGAACTAGTGGCGATGATTAATACAGGATGCGTGCTTTTGAGAGTATTTTTCCATCTTGTGAGAACTTCTTTTTTTGTGAGATTGCTGTGCAATACAAATGTGTAATTTTCTACTCCTTTTTTTAAAAACCTTTCTGCTTTTTGGGCATCTTGAATTGTCGGCACTAAAAGAAATACGGAAGATTTTTTTGCGAACTCTTCACGCACTAAAGATTTATAACTCCCAAAGCGGTCTTTTATTTCAGACTGCAGTATAAGTTTTCTTGATATTGTTTTCCACAAAGGCTTAACCTTTGTCGCCACAAAGGTTAAGCCTTTGTGAGAATTTGATGTTTTTGTTTTTCCAATATTATTCCAGATAACATTTGGCACTGTAGAGTGGAGTATGCTACCTGTAGTTGTGGCGAAGTAGTCCGCCGCGCTCCGCGCGGCGGTAACAAATTCAGGAAGTAGTAACATTTGTGTCTTTTTGTTTTCAATTTTCTTCAGCGCGAAATCGGCACTTCTGATTTGTGTCTTCACATCCGTAATATCTTGCGAAGAAAGCACTATTGCCGGCACCTCCTTTTTGCGAAGTGGCACAAAAACCACAGAGCCTTCTTTAAGTGGCTTAGAGCTAAAATAGGTAAGAGATTCCATACCTATATTACGCGCTACTGGGATGACATTTATAAGTTGCATAGTTTAATACTTATAGCATAGCAGAGAGAAGCTCATAAGTCATAGATTTGTAAAAAGCCTTGAAAACCAGTACAATTATGCGATGATGACTGAATTTAAGGATAAATTTATAATCAAAGGACTTGGTGGGAAGAAAAATCTTAAAGGTAAAATCGCTGTGTCTGGCGCTAAAAATGCTGTGCTTCCCGCGCTTGCATCGTCTATTTTATTTAAAGATAAGTTTTGTATATCAAATGTTCCAGATTTAAAAGATGTAGAAAGTATAAATGCACTCCTTGAAAAACTTGGAGCAAATATAGAAAAAACAGGTGAGAAAAAATACTCCGTCACAACAAATAAAATAAAATCAACAATTTTAGATAAAGATATTTCAAAAAAGATGCGCGGGTCTATTGCGCTTGCAGGCCCAATCCTTGCACGTTTCGGTAAAGTATCTTTCCCGCACCCTGGCGGGTGTGTGATAGGAGAACGCCCGATAGATATTTATTTGGAGAGTTTCAAAAAGATTGGAGCAAAGATAATAGAAAAAGACGGAGTGTATATTTTATCTATAGGAAAGGGGAAAAAACTAAAAGGCACAGAAATATTTTTCCCTAAAATAAGCCATGTTGCAACGGAGACAATAATGCTTGCGGGGGTACTTGCAAAAGGAAAGACTGTGCTTAAAAACTGCGCGCTTGAGCCAGAGATAAAAGACATTGCAGATTTCCTTAATTCATGCGGGGCAAAAATAAAAGGCGCCGGGACTTCAACCATTGAAATCACAGGAGGGGGATTATTATCGGCAAAAGGAAAGGTTTACAAGACCTTATCAGACAGGATAGAAGCAGGAAGCTTTTTGATACTTGGCGCTGTTGCAGGAGATGATTTAGAAATAAGAAATTGTAACCCAGAACACATAAGAGTTTTAATAAATACGCTAAAAGATTCAGGTGTACCAATAACTGAAGGAAAAAATAAAATAATAATAAAAAAAAACGGAAAGTTAAAAAACAAAGATTTTAAATGTGTTGATATAAAGACACATGAGTATCCGGGGTTTCCAACAGACTTGCAGTCCCCAATGGCAATATATCTAACACAAGTAAGTGGGGAGAGTTTATTGTTTGAAACAATTTTTGAAGGGCGATTAAATTATATAAATGACCTTGTAGAAATGGGCGCAAACATTACAATGTGGGACCCACATCGAGTGATGATAAGAGGTCCAAAACAATTAAGAGGCAGAGAACTTGTCGGTCCAGATATTCGAGCAGAGTTTGCATTCTTTATAGCAGCTATTATTGCAAAGGGTGAGTCAGTTATAAACAATACAAGATATATCGACAGAGGATACGAAAGAATAGAAGAAAAATTAAGAGATATAGGAGTAAATATTACACGAATCAAGAATCAAGAATCATGAATCAAGATTTTTCAAGATTAATACTTTCTGTTTTTTATTCATGATTCTTAATTCATAATTTATTATTCTAAACATATGTCATTTTTTTCACCAAAATTAGGAATAGATTTAGGGACTACATATACACTTGTATTTGTGCCCGGTAAGGGAGTGGTCTTAAACGAGCCATCTGTCGTTGCTGTGTCTGTGCGGGATAATAAAATATTGGCAGTAGGAAATGACGCAAAAGAAATGATAGGAAGAACTCCGGATAATATTATTGCATACCGCCCAATGAAAGACGGAGTAATAGCAGATTATAGAGTAACAGAAGCAATGATTCGTTATTATATGAGAAAAGCACTTGGAAAGTGGAATTTGTTTAAACCGGAAGTGATGATATCTGTACCCGCAGGTGTTACATCTACTGAAAAGCGTGCTGTGATAGAAGCGACAATGAAAGCTGGAGCAAAAAGTGTGTACGTGGTAAAGGAGCCGATACTAGCGGCAATAGGCGCAGGGATTCCTATACACGAGGCGCGTGGGCATATGATTGTGGATTGCGGAGGAGGAACTATTGATGTGGCAGTAATATCGCTCGGTGGTATCGTGGCATCAACTTCTGTGAAGTGCGCAGGCAACAAAATAGACCGTGCGATTGCAGATTATATAAAAAGAACATTTAACTTAGCGATAGGCGATAAAACAGCAGAGGATATTAAAATACAAGTTGGGTCCGCTGTGGTGGTAGAAGAAGACTTGGTTATGACTATAAAAGGACGTGATTTCCTTACAGGACTTCCACGCTCTGCTGAGATAAAAACAAATGAAGTTGTAAAAGCAATTGGGAGAGAACTTAAGGAAATGATAAAAGCTATAAAAACAGTACTTCAAGAAACTCCGCCAGAACTTTCAGCTGATATTATAGACCGAGGGATAATCACAACAGGCGGTACATCACTACTTCGGAATTTTCCCGAGCTTATTTTTAGACGCACAGGCGTGAAAGCAGTCCTTGCTGACGAAGCTTTATTTTGTGTGGCAAACGGCACAGGTATTGCGCTCAATCATTTGAGTACATATAAAAAGAGTATCTTAGCGAAAAAATAAAAACTTTGCCTATCTATCAATTATTGACACACTAATATACTATGAATTACGAAACACAAAAATTTAGGTCCTCGGGTCGCAAAATCTCT
>JBBTTR010000026.1:0-11293 GCA_038064155.1 Patescibacteria group bacterium
TAAAATGTTTTTGCTCAACCAGACCATAAATTTTTGTGTTTCGTAATTCAAGAAAATTTACTTTTCTTAGTCAACTATTTCAAACTCTTCCCTTTAAACTCCTGTCCGAAATCACTTCTATTCCAAACTCTTTCGCGCAAATAAAAAAAATAAACTTAAGTGATTGAATAGCAGACGCTTCTATTAGAGATAATTCAAAGTGACTAGTAAAATACATCAATACAAAAAAACACCGTAAATCCGGCAATGAACCGTCTAACTGATTTTAAGAATGTTCTATGATGATTGTCGTGAAAATTCATACTTATACTATAACAGTTTTTCTGCTACAATAGAACACATATCACAATATCATGTATCATAAGAATAAGATGTGGAAATTCTTACAAATAAGATCATTTAGTCTAAAGTTTTATAATTAACACACACGCTATTCCAGTATACTGGAATAGCACGATATATACAATATCACATCACAATTATAAGGGCGGTTAGCTCAGTTGGTAGAGCGCATCATTGACGTTGATGAGGTCGGAGGTTCGACCCCTCTATCGCCCACAAATAAAAAGCGCTTTCGGGCGCTTTTTATGTAGACCCAAAGAAAACTCCGTGGGGAGTTTTTTGTCAGAACTCGAAAATCTTTCAAGACTATTTTGTGAGTTTTGCGAAATAAAATATCTACAACTTATACAACTCCCGTAAGAATAAAGATTCCAGTCGGCGCTATATAACGACGATTATTATAGTTTTTTTGCATATTTCATAAATTATTTATTGAACTTTAGATATTTCAAGAATTGCAGAAAACGCGCTTGGCAGTTTATTTATTCCGTCATTACCACTAAAGTGTTTTTTTGTTTTCAGTGATAATTTTTGCATTTAATTTATTTTCAAAAATTTCAGAATCACTATAATGGATAATCGGGTCATCGTCTGAAAATATTGCTGTGAATTTGTTTGTATAAAGTTTTACTTTCTTTCCCAGTCTATCGGTGTCGTAAGTCACGATTCTGCTATATCAATATCCCATTCTTCCTCTACTTCTGACACACTGTTCAGAATATCCACTAATAATATATAGTACTGTGAGATAAATTTATGGAACAAAAAGGAGGATTGTGATGTACTGATATAAAAAATTTTAATATTCCCATAGAACTCTTGATACTGAAATTTTAAATCAGTATCAAGGGTTTTTATTTTGTGTTTAGCGCAAGCGTAATCAAATGGTCTAAAAACTCTGGAAGTGACGAGCCGGCGGCATCAAGCTCCTTCGGCAAGAGGAAACCTTCAATGAGCCCCGGAAGCGTGTTAACTTCAAGAAAATAAATTCCGCGAGGACTTACTATGAAGTCCGAGCGCGAATAATGCCGAAGACCAAGCGCTTTGTGCGCCTCTATAGCAAGTCGCTGTATTTCCTCTTTTATAACTCGGTCAAAATTCGCGGGGCATATTTCCTGTGCCGCTCCATTATATTTTGCATCATAATCAAAAAATCCGGATTTAGATGACGGAATTATTTCAATCGGCATAAGCGCGTGTAATTCCTCTCCTCTGAATCCTTCCACGACTCCGCATGTCGCTTCCCGCCCATTTATATATTCTTCTATCAAAATTTTTGGCGAGTGACTAAGCGCTTTATAAACACCATCTCTTAAATCATTAAAACTTTTCGCAAGAGTCACACCGATAGATGAACCACCAACGATTGGCTTCACGACGGCAGGCATTGTAAAACTTCTAAAAATATTAAAAATATCTTCTTCTAAATTATCTGACTCTTCAATAACAACATATTCTGGAGTATCTATTTCGTAGTTTTCAATCCCCTGTTTTGTAAGAAGTTTATTCATACCAATAGCGGATGGAAATGCCGTAGAACCGGTATATGGCATTGAAAATGCGTCTAAAAGTTGCTGGATTGTGCCGTCCTCGCCATATTCACCATGCATTGCGTTAAAGACAACATCAATCTGACTCAAAATATTTTTGGGCTCAATCGGCACACCACGAAAATGCCACTCTCCTTCTTTTGAGATGAAAATGTCGTGAGTATTATATTTTTCTTCTGGTAAATTCTTGAGGACGCTACCACCAGTCCTAAGTGAAATGTCATATTCACTACTTGGCCCGCCTCTTAGAACTCCTACTTTAATTTTTTGCATAAATTATCTTGAATTACGAAACACAAAAATTTATGGTCTGGTTGAGCAAAAACATTTTAAAAACAAAGAGATTTTACGACCCGAGGACCTAAATTTTTGTGTTTCGTAATTCATAGTAAATTAGAACCTTCATAGTTTTATTATAGCATACAAAACAATAAACAGGTTGTTGAAATCGTTTGTGCTTGTTGCTCACAATATACACGAGCTTCCTGCGGAATGGTTTGGCTGGAGCGTTATGCGAGTGTAGTATTGTGAGGAAGTAATCTACCTCTTTCTAAAACCAAAGAGAGATTTTTTGCGGTGAAAAGATATAGCAAAGCGATGAGCTTCTGCATTTGCAAGCAAAATTTCCTTTTCATATCTAGTAAGTACATTTTCTTCAGCGATAATACCTTTTGGTTTATGTTTTTCATCCTTTACAACACCTGCGATAGCTATTTGGTATCCATATTCATCTAAAACTTTCTTTGCTATGTTTATCTGCGCTTGCCCACCATCTATTACTATAAGATGCGGGTTTGGCCACTCGTCGTGCTTCAAACGACGTTGTAAAACTTCTTCAAGTGAACCAATATCATTGCCGAAGACTTCATCTGAAACATTAAACTTTCGATAATCCGACTTCTTTGCCCAACCGTTTTCAACCACAGTCATAACACCAACGGTATTACTCCCGCTCATATGCGCGATATCATACGCTTCTACACGATATGCTCGTAGTTGTTTTTCCTTATTTACATCAGCAATTTTGTCCAAGGTTTGACCTTTGATACTTAGCGTAGTATTTGTTTCATTTGGCATTTTCAACTCTTTTTTTATCAGAGAAACATCTTGTATATGCTTTAATCCAAATATCGTCTTTTTTATGGCGCCAGCTTTTTCAAATTTCTTTTTCTTTGCATAATCTTTCATCTCTTGTTCCAACACCCTTATCAAAGAAGTTTTTTTACCTTCAAAGAAAAGTTTTATGTGGTTAATAGTCCTTCCGTATTCTATTTTTGAAACTTCTCCAGAGCACATACCGGGACAAAGTCCTATTTGTTTATTGAAACATGGCTTGCGGTCTGATACACCATCATACGGTTTACAAGTGTCTCTAAACGGAAACAGTTTCCGTACTATATTCATCGCATCTTTGAATGTTCCATTATACGGAAATGGTCCGAACACATATTTAATATCTCTGGAAGAATGTTTTTCTTCCAAATCTTTACCACGATAAACAAGTACACGCGGAAAATCCTCGTTTGTTATAACCACATAATTAAAGCTCTTGTCGTCCTTTTCTTTTGTATTGTATCTTGGCTGAAACTTCTTTATTAAGTTTGCCTCCAATATTAAAGCCTCCAATACGGAGTCTGTTTGTATAACATCCACAGCATCTGCTTCTTCAACCATCTTCTGTATCAACTGCCCGCGTGATTCAAGAATCCCTTTATTAAAATAACTCCGCACCCTGTCGGAGAGTGCCGTGGCTTTGCCCACATACAAAACTCGTGTGCCCTTCTCAAAAAGATACACGCCCGGAGAATCCGGCAATTTTATTTTTTTAAAATCTTTAATTGTCATATATAAATTATATCAACTTGAACGCTCCGCTTCCAATTGTCCTCGGGTACTGATTTTTTATTTCAATGCTTTTTTTAGATATCTTCCCGTATAAGAATCTTTGTTTCCCGCTACTTGCTCAGGCGCGCCTTTTGCGACAATGTTGCCTCCCTTGTCTCCGCCTTCCGGACCGATGTCTATTATATAATCAGCCGACTTTATTATGTTTATATTATGCTCAATCACCACAACCGTATTTCCGCCCGCTATGAGCTTTTGGAGTATTTCAATAAGTTTTTTCACATCTTCATAATGAAGACCTATTGTCGGCTCGTCTAAAAGATAAATTGTCTTTTGCAAATGTTGCCTGTAAAGCTCGGAGGATATTTTGACCCTTTGCGCTTCCCCACCCGACAAGGTTGTCGCGGACTGCCCAAGCTCCAAATAACCAAGTCCGACTTCATTGAGAGTTTTTAAGCGATCGTAAATAGCCGGTATGTCTTCAAAAAACATAAGGGCTTCTTCAATTGTCATTTGTAAAACTTCGTAAATATTCTTATGTTTATACTTTATTTCAAGCGTTTCTTTCATAAAGCGTCTGCCTCCGCAAATATCGCATTTTACATAAACGGTCGGCAAAAAATGCATCTCTACAGCAATTGTTCCATTTCCCTGACAAGCTTCGCATCTTCCGCCTTTTACATTGAAAGAAAATCTATTTGCCTTCCATCCGCGCGCTCTCGCTTCCGAGGTTGAAGCAAAAAGGTCTCTTATAAATGTGAACGCTCCGGTGTATGTGGCGGGATTTGAACGCGGAGTTCGCCCTATCGGCGACTGGTCTATAAGAATTGACCTTCCTAAATATTCCGTTCCCGTAAAACTTTTCGCATTATAAACTTCGGCGCTTCTGTATTTTCTTTCAAATTTCGCGCGCAGATTTTTGTATAAAATTTCATAAAGAAATGTGGATTTGCCCGAGCCTGACAACCCCGTAACCGCAATCAGTCTTCCAAGCGGGATGTCAATGTTTATATTTTTAATATTAAACTTTTTTCCACCACGAATTTTAAGCACGCCTTTATTGCCGTCGCGTCTTTTCTTTGGGACTTCTATTTGTTTTTCTCCGCGAAGATAGTCAAGAGTTAATGATTTGCTGTCGTTCTTTTTGGCGGTTAAAAGTTTTTCTAAATCGTCAGCCACAATAACTTCTCCTCCGTGAACCCCCGCGCCACGCCCCAAGTCCACAATATAATCAGAAGAATATATTGTGTCTTCATCATGCTCAACGACAATTATCGTATTGCCCAAATCGCGTAAATTAAGAAGTGTTTTTATAAGTCTGTCATTGTCTTTTTGATGAAGTCCTATTGTCGGCTCGTCAAGCACATAAAGCGCGCCAACAAGACCAGAACCGAGCTGGGACGCGAGCCGTATTCTTTGCGCTTCGCCTCCCGAAAGAGTGTTCGCGCGTCTGTTTAGCGTAAGATAATCAATGCCGACATTAAGCATAAATTGAAGACGGTTTGTAATCTCTTTTATAACCACTTTTGAAATCTCTTGTTCCTTTTTTGTTAATTTTAATTTATTAAAAAAGTTTAAGCTCTCTTTTATAGACATATTTGTTAAATTGACAATATTCACGCTATCTCCCAAATACACAAAAAGGGCTTCGTCTCTTAAACGAGCGCCTTTGCATTTGTCGCAATGCTCGGTTCCAAAAAAATATTTAGTTCCTAAACCATTACACGCTTCACATGCCCCGTAAGGTGAATTAAAAGAAAATAATCTCGGCTCAATTTCAGGAAATGAAAAACCGTCATACGGACACATAAACTTCGCGGAAATTATTTTCTCTTCAGCGTTGGCAATATCTTGAGACGATTGAATTTTTAAGAGTCCATCAGATTCTTCAAGAGCTTTTTCTATGGCTTCGGACAATCTCTCAAGCGCGTTCGCTTTGTCTTCTTTGAATTCATTTATTGATATTTCATCAATTAAAATATCAATATTATGTTTTTTGTTTTTTGACAAAACAATTTGCTCGCGAAGATTTTTAATCTGTCCGTCAATTTTAACTTTACTGTAACCTTTACCTAAAATGTCGTAAAGAAGCTGATAATATTCTCCTTTTCTGCCGACAACGATAGGCGAGAAAATTTTTAGCGTTATATTATTTTTATTATTTTTTTTAATATCAATGTTATCAATTGTTTTCAATATTGTTGATAAAATTTCTTCATTTGAAAGTTTCTTAATTTCTCTTTTGCAAACAAGACAATATGGTTTGCCAACGCGCGCGTATAAAATACGCAGATAATCGTAAATCTCGGTAATCGTCGCGACAGTTGAACGAGGGTTATTGGACCTGCTTTTTTGGTCTATTGAAATCGCGGGCGAAAGCCCTGATATTTCGTCAACATCCGGTTTCTGCATCTGACGCAAAAACTGCCGAGCGTAAGCGGAAAGCGACTCAACATATCGTCTTTGACCTTCGGCAAAAATAGTATCAAAAGCCAAAGACGATTTTCCAGAACCCGAAAGCCCCGTGAAAACAATCATTTTATTTCTCGGCATTTCAACGGTTATATTTTTCAAATTATGCGTTCGCGCTCCTTTTACAATTATTTTTTCTTTCATATAAAGTATATTAAATTAAACAACCAAAACTCCCCTTTTTATGTTTATAGGGTATTGTGTAAATTATCAATATAATAATATTATACAAAAGATTTACAAAAAGAAAACCCCCGTCGTTTATGCAAACACGACGAGGTTATTCATATACAACTTATTAAATTATATTATATGTTTTGATAATTTGGCGTCTGGAGATTCATTTATCTCCGCCAGAATTCTTAGACAAGCACCGCACCCATCATAACGGTGCTGTGTGATTTTAATACCGAGACCTTTATCAAACTCGGTATTTATCTTCTCCCCAAAAAGATGTCCTTCAATCTCTATTTTTTCAGGTTCAGGTATTATTTCTGTTGCATACCTGAAAATAGCTTTTCTTTCGAAGCACCCTCTCATTTTCATTTTTCGCCTCCTTTTTATTTTTTAATTTAAAAATCTCAAATTTCTGTATAAGGGAGTATCACACTAATATTTTTTTGTTAATGTTTTAATCTCGTCCCGCAATATTGCCGCTGTCTCAAAATCAAGGATTTTCACCGCTCCAGACATTTGTTTTTCTTTTTGTTTTATAAGTTTTTTAGGATTCTTTTTGTATAAATCTTTGTCTATTTTCAAAAGCGTTTCAACGGATTTCTGATGTTCCGTCCGAATCTGCTCCGTAATGTCTTTAATGTTTTTTATAATCGTCTTAGGGGTAATATTGCGCTTTTTATTATATTCAAGCTGAATTTTTCTTCTGCGATTCGTCTCGTCAATCGCGCGCTTCATTGAGCCAGTAATATTATCTGCGTAAAGGATAACTCTTCCTGTCGCATTTCGCGCGACTCGTCCTATCGTTTGTATAAGACTTGTCTCCGAACGCAAAAAGCCCTCTTTGTCCGCGTCTAAAATTCCCATCAATACAACTTCCGGCAAATCAAGCCCTTCTCTTAAAAGATTAACTCCGACTAATACATCAAACTTGCCTTTCCTAAATTCTTTTAAGATGGTGATTCTGTCTATTGTCTTTATATCACTGTGCAAGTATTCAGCTTTTATGTTTTTATCTTTCAAATATTCCGACAAATCTTCCGCCATCTTTTTTGTAAGGGTTACCGCTATCGCTCGTCCGCCCTTTTTTATTGCTTTTTGCGCTTCTTTTATAAAATCCTGTATCTGCCCTTTATAGTCAGATGTGGATGTCGCGCGTCCAACTTTTTTCTGTTCAATTATCGGTTTTATATCTAATCGCGGGTCAAGAAGTCCCGTTGGTCTGATTATCTGCTCAACTGTATTTTCGCTTTTCTCTTTTTCATACACACCCGGTGTTGCCGATGTGTAAATCACTTGTCCAACCTTCTTTTCAAACTCTTCAAAATTAAGAGGTCTGTTGTCAAAAGCAGACGGCAATCTGAAACCATGTTCAATAAGAGTCTTTTTTCGCGCTCTGTCTCCCGCGTACATTCCGCCAAGTTGCGGAACCGTAACATGCGACTCGTCTATTATAGTCAAAAAATCTTTAGGAAAATACGAAAGCAAAGTATATGGAGGTTCTCCTTCTTTTCTACCATCAAAATGACGCGAGTAGTTTTCAATACCGCTTGTGTAGCCAATCTCTTTTATAAGGGCGATATCATAATTAGTTCTTCTCTTTAATCGCTCTGGCTCGAGGATTTTCCCAGCTCTCTTGAGCTCCGCGAGCCGTACTTTTAGTTCTTCTTTGATATCTAAAATCGCGCGTTTCTTCTCCGTTTCTGGTGTCACGAAGTGCTTTGCGGGGAATAAGAAAAATGAGCCAATATCGTCCTCTAAAATCATCCTGGATATAGCATTAATCTTATCAATGTTCAAAACTCGGTTTAGAACAAATTCAATACGATAAATAACTTTTTCGTTTATTGGCATTATTTCAAGAGTGTTTCCTATCGCTCTGAATTTTCCGGGAGTTAAGTCTGCATTTGTTCTTTCAAAATATATTCCGATAAGCTTTCTTATAAACTCTGCTCTATTCGTTTTCATACCCTTTTCAATTTTTATATTTACCTTTTCATACTCAACAGGGTTGCCAAGTCCATAAATAGCGGACACGGACGCGACTATTATCACATCTTTTCGCGTCAAAAGCGCTTGAGTTGTCGCATGCCTTAATCTGTCAATTTCTTCATTTATCATCGCCTCTTTTTCTATGTAAGTGTCGGTAATCGGCATATACGCTTCCGGTTGATAATAATCATAATAAGAAACAAAATAATGCACGGCATTCTCCGGAAAAAAATCGCGATATTCTTGCGTAAGTTGCGCGGCAAGTGTTTTATTGTGCGCCAAAACAAGTGTCGGCTTTCCGATTTTTTCAATAACATTCGCTATTGTAAATGTCTTTCCGCTACCGGTAACACCCAAAAGCGTCTGATGCTTAACACCTTTCTTAATACCCTCAACCAGCGACTTAATCGCTTGAGGTTGGTCCCCCGCTGGTTTGAAGTCAGATTTTAATTTAAATTTATTTTCCATAATATCCCTTTAAAAATTTTTCTTTGTACTCGTCAAAGTCCTCATCTAGGATTGATTGACGGATGTTTTTTACAAGATGGACGATGGAGTATAGATTGTGGATTGAAGCAAGTGTAGATGCGAACATCTCCTTAGCACGGAATAGATGTGAGATATATGCTTTTGTATAATTCTTGCATGTATAACACTCGCAATCTTCTTCTATTTTTGAAAAATCTTTTGCGTATTTTACATTTATAATATTTATCCTGCCTTGTTTTGTATAAAGCATTCCCGTCCGCGCAATTCTTGTCGGCGAAACACAATCAAACATATCAACGCCATTTTCTATTCCTACAAATAAATCTATCGGCTCGCCTATGCCGAGCAAATGTCTTGGCTTTTCTTCCGGTAAAATACTATTTACCCAAACAAGCGTTTCATCTAAATCTTCTTTACTAAACGAACCACCAATGCCAAATCCGTCAAAATCCATACTTCCAATAACCCTTGCGCTTTCTTTTCGTAAATCTTCAAACCTGCCACCTTGCACTATACCAAAAAGCGCCTGCCTATTTTCACTTGGAAACTTAGTTTCCAAGTGATTGTAATGGTCTAGAGAACGTTTTGCCCATCTATGCGTTCTTTCCATCGCTTCTTTCTGATATGTATGTTCTGCTGTTGGCGAAGTACATTCATCAAATGCAAAAATGATATCTGCGCCGATATTGTGCTGTATTTCTATTGATTTCTCTGGGGTGAAGTAATGCTTACTTCCATCTATGTGCGACTGAAACTCCACACCTTCTTCGTCTATTTTTGCAAGTTTGCCGTGACAATTATCACTACTATCAGCACAAGTGTTCGAAACTCGGTTTAGAACATTTTTGGTTTTGGATTTGAATTTATTCTCTCCTGTTTCAAATCCTGCGCCAAGTGAAAACACTTGAAAACCACCGGAATCAGTAACTGTCGGGCCGTTCCAGTTCATGAACTTTCCTATTCCTCCCGCATCTCTAACAATCCCGTCCCCGGGTTGTAAATACAAATGATAAGTATTACCCAAAACTGCCTGCGCGCCTATGCTATTCACTTGTTCTGGAGTAAGCGATTTGACTGTTGCCTTCGTGCCAACAACAATAAAGGCAGGTGTTTTTATAACACCATTTGATGTCTTAAGTTTCCCTACTCTACCGAGCTTTCCCTTCAATTTTTTTTCTATTTCAAATTTCATTTACTCAACATAACAAAATACCACTGGATATACCAGTGATATTTTATAACATATATTTTATAGAACTTTCTAAATCGCGTGTAGTTTGAAGAGCAAACAAAAAATAAATTGAGGTGTATTTGAAAGTGCGATGAATGATATTTTTCGCAAAGCAACAAAGTAATGCGCTCCGATTGTGGAAATTCTATTGTGTGTCTACCGCTAGTAGTTCCACATCAAAGAGTAATGTTGAACCTGCGGGAATTGCTCCGACTGCCCTATCTCCATATGCCATACTTGCTGGAATCACAAGACTTCTTTTGCCTCCGACTTTCATTCCCGCGAATCCTTGTTCCCATCCTTGTATAACCTGCCCTGCGCCGAGTATGAAGCTGAATGGTTGTCCTCTATCTACTGAACTGTCAAACTTTATACCATCCTCAAGTGTACCCGTATAATGCACAGTTATTATTTTACCAGCTACCGCTTCTTCTCCTGTTCCTATTATTGTGTCTGTTGCCATCATACCATTTATATTTATTGTTTTTGGAGTTTTTGATGTCTCCGTTGTTAATTTACTTAAAGACGCGCTGTTTCTACTTGCGTTATTTGTATCTGCTATACTTCCATTAGACACAAATCCTACCACGGACGCTGCCGCGAAAAAGAATAAGATTATTGCTAATGAGATGAATATTGCTGTTTTTTCATTTTTGCTTAGTTTTTTCATAATAATAATGAATTAAAATTAATTGTTAATTGATAAATGTTAAATTCAATATTTTTACATAATAACTCATTCTCAGAAAATGGAAAGCATATAATATGTGGAAAACTTGATACTTTTTGTATAATCTGGTATTCTAATTTTCATATATGGAAACGATATCTGGATTACTGCCGTATGCGCAGGTTGTCCTGTCTATACTTCTAATAGGGGCAATTATACTACAGCAGACGGGATCAAGTCTTGGTGGAGCTTTTGGTGGAGATAACTTCAGTGCCGGTTTTCACAAAAGACGAGGTTTTGAAAAACTTTTATTCAACATAACGGTGATAATCGCGGCACTTTTTGCGATTACAGCATTTTTGGCGCTTATTATTTAATTTGCTTCTCAAGGTCTCACTTTTCTTATAAAGAAGACGGGAAATTCCTTTTTCACTGTTCCACGAGGAAAGACCTCTTCCAGCAAATACTTACATGATCTTGAATTACGAAACACAAAAATTTATGGTCTGGTTGAGCAAAAACATTTTA
>JBBTTR010000027.1:0-6814 GCA_038064155.1 Patescibacteria group bacterium
GACCGTCCATTTTTAATAACAGTTATTATCCTTGTAGTTGCAGGATTTTTTATTTTTACTTCTGCATCACTCGGGCTTTTGGCGCGCGACGGCGCGCGATTTTCATCGGTAGCATTTAGTCAATTTTTCCTTGGAATTTTTCTTGGCGCGATAGCGCTTTTAATAACAACAAAAATTAAATATACTTTTTGGAGAAAATATGCATTTTATATATTTATTGCATCAGCTATAGCTACACTTCTTGTATTTATTCCATGGCTCGGTGTATCATCTGGCGGCGCGCAAAGATGGCTTGATTTTGGTTTTGTAACATTTCAGCCGGCAGAGATGCTAAAAATAGGTTTCGTAATTTATTTTGCTGCATGGCTTACAAATGCAAAAGACAAATTACACACCATAGGTCACGGGATTATTCCATTTATAGTTCTTCTTGCGATAACAGGCGCGATACTTTTGTCACAACCCAATACTGGAACATTTCTTGTAATACTTACCACAGGGATTGCAATGTTCATTGCGGCTGGCGCTAGATGGCGTGACATATTTGTGCTTGGTGGTATAGCGGGTATTTGCCTCACAGCGCTCGTTTACATTCGGCCATATGTAAAAACAAGAATCTTAACTTTTATACATCCAGCGAGCGACGCGCTCGGTTCTGGTTGGCAGATTAAACAATCACTTATTGCGGTTGGTTCGGGAGAGATATTTGGAAGAGGTTTTGGTCAAAGCGTGCAAAAGTTTCAATATCTTCCAGAGCCAGTGGGGGACTCGATATTTGCAGTAGCAGCGGAGGAGTTTGGTTTTATTGGAAGCGCAATCATAATCACATTGTTCTTATTTCTTGCTTTCAGAGGACTCAAAATAGCCACAAAAGCGCCTGATAACTTTAGTGGACTGATGGTTGTGGGAATTGTTATACTTATAGTGTCCCAGTCTTTTATAAACATAGGGTCAATGCTTGGAGTGATGCCTTTGACTGGTCTTCCTCTTTTGTTTATAAGTCATGGAGGTAGCGCGTTTCTGTTTGCGCTAGCAGAGATAGGTATTGTGCTTAATATTTCAAAATTTAGAAAAACATGAAAATAGTCTTTACAGGCGGAGGGACAGGCGGACATTTTTATCCGATTATCGCCGTTGCGGAAGAAATAAATAATATAGCAAAAGAACAAAAATTGCTTACACCGCAACTATACTATATTGCGCCTGAAAAATACGACGCGAGAGCATTATACGAAAATAATATAACATTCAAAAAAAGTTCCGCTGGAAAAGTGCGTAGATATTTTTCCCTTTGGAATTTTATAGATAAATTTAAAACAGGTATTGGTGTAATAAAAGCGACTATTCAATTATTTACAATCTATCCGGATGTGGTATTTAGCAAAGGAGGATATGCGAGTTTTCCAACAGTATTTGCCACGAAGATTCTACGTATACCTCTAATCATCCATGAGTCGGATGCCGTCCCAGGTAGAGTAAACTTGTGGGCGGGAAAGTTTGCGGTAAAAATCGCAGTGTCATATCCGGAAGCAGTGTCTTATTTTGATAAAAGGAAAGTTGCTTTCACCGGAAATCCTGTAAGAAGTGAATTGTTCACATTGGCAAAAGAAGGAGCCCATGAGTATTTAAAACTTGAGAAAAATATCCCGACTATACTTGTTCTTGGCGGGTCACAAGGCGCAAAAAAAATAAACGATACTCTTATGGAAGCATTGCCAAGACTGGTAGATAAATATCAAATCATCCACCAAACAGGTAAGAAAAATTTTGAAGAAATAAAATCAACTACGCGTATAATACTAGAGGATACGGAATACGGACATAGATATAAAGTCTTTGATTTTTTAAACACACTTGCGATGCGTATGTCAGGTGGAGCGGCAGACTTAGTGGTGTCACGCGCTGGCGCTTCTGCCGTGTTTGAAATAGCGCTATGGGGTCTTCCAAGTATTATAGTTCCTATCGCGGATTCAAACGGGGACCATCAAAGAAAAAATGCGTTTACATACGCGCGAAGCGGAGCAACTGTAGTAATTGAAGAAAAAAACTTCACGCCAAATTTACTTGCCTCTGAAATCAATCGACTTTTTAGCGATAAAGCTCTCACGAAGAAAATGCGGGACGGCGCTAAAGAATTTGCAAAACCAGACGCTGCACGCAAAATCGCAGAAGGAATCATCGCAACAGCGCTCAAACATGAAGAGTGAAAATGACCTAAGCAAGGTTTAGGTCATAAATAATTAAGAAATAAATTATGGGTATAAGATCACACAATTTTGTAAAAGGTGAATTCTATCATATATACATACACAGTGTTGAAAATTTAAAAATCTTCCCTATAGAAAAAGACTGTGGCCGCTTTCTTACACTTTTATTCGCAGCTAATAGTATCGGTCAAATACCTAGACTTGACCGCCACAATGACCTAAACCTTGCTTGGGACATTGTTACGGGAAAAGTTAAATTAGAAAAACCTCTAGTGGATATTGTATGTTTTTGTTTAATGCCTACGCATTTTCATTTATTATTAAAAGAAACAAAAGATGGCAATATTTCAAAATATTTACACAGAATATTAGTTAGTCATTCAAAATATATCAACATAAAATACGAAAGAAGGGGGCATCTTTTTGAAAGTAAGTTTAATTCAAAACATATTGATACTAACGATTATTTATTAATCTTGTCATCATATATTCATAAAAATTCAAAAGATTTACCTAGTTGGAAAAATAAAGAAGATGAATATCCGTGGTCAAGTTATCAAGACTTTGTGCACAATAATAGATGGGGAAATTTGCTGAAAAAAGATATAATTACACATCAATTTAAAAATAAAAAAGAGTATAAAAAATTTGTAAAAGAAAATTATCAGAATATTGATAATGGCCCAAGCAAGGTTTAGGTCAGTTTAGGTCAGTTTGATAATGACCTAAGCAAGGTTTAGGTCAGATTCTATAAAACGTGTAATATAAGCGCAATACTAGTTTAATTTTATGTTAAAATAAGATAATGGGTAGAGAGCAAACAAATAAAATACGAACACGAATAGCTCCGTCGCCGACAGGGGATTTACATATTGGTACTGTGCGAACTGCTTTATTTAACTATTTATTTGCTAAGCAAAATGGTGGAAAATTTATAATACGTATTGAAGATACTGACAAAGAAAGAAGTACCAAAGAATTTGAAGATGACATACTAGAAGGATTTAGATGGCTTGGCTTAAAAGAAGATGAATTTTATCGCCAGTCAGAACGTACAGATATATATAAAAAATACATTCAACAGATGCTTGATAATGGCACGGCATACATTTCAAAAGAAGAGAGTAAGGCAGAAGCTGGCAAAGAAATAGAAGTGGTGCGTCTTAAAAATGCAGGTAAGAAAGTTAAATTTGAAGATATGGTTCGTGGAGAAATAGAGTTTGATACTACAGAACTCGGTGATTTTGTAATAGCTCGTAGTACAGAAGATCCTCTATATCACTTAGCTGTAGTAGTAGATGACCATGAAATGAACATTACTCATATTATCCGTGGAGAGGACCATATTTCTAATACTCCTCGCCAAATCCTTATACAAGAAGCTTTAGGTATAACTAGACCTAAATATGCCCATATTCCGCTTATTTTGGCCCCAGATAGGTCCAAAATGTCTAAACGCCATAATGCCACCTCTATAACCGAATATCGCCAAAAAGGATATATTTCCAGCGCTTTAATCAATTATATGGCTCTATTGGGCTGGAACCCTGGTACAGATAAGGAATTGTTCACTTTAGATGAGTTGATTAAAGAATTTGACCTTGAAAAAATACAAAAGGGAGGCGCTATTTTTGATATTGAAAAGTTAAATTGGTTCAATAGGGAATATATGAAAAAAATGTCCAAAGCCGAGCTTTTGACAGAAATTGAAAAATATCTTCCGGAATCATACGATATATCGTATGAAAAACTAGAGAAAATTATTTCGGTTATTTCAGAGCGAATGAATGTATTTGGCGATATTAAAAAAATGGCGAGTAGCGGGGAATTGGATTATTATTTTAAAAATCCAGAATATGACAGGAAGAATTTAGCGTGGAAGCAAGATAGTGATTTGAAAAAAGTCGCTGAACATTTAAAAAAAGTCGCGAGTTTACTTGATGGTGTTGATAAAAATAATTTTACTCAAGACGAAATTAAAAAAGCGATTTGGTATTATGCGGAAGAGAAAGGAAAAGGTTCGGTGCTATGGCCAATGCGATACGCGCTTTCTGGAAGAGACAAATCGCCAGATCCATTTCAACTTGCAGAGGTATTAGGAAAAGACGAGACTATATATCGTTTAAAAAATGCAATTAATAAGATTGGATAAATGTTATCCACATCTTTCATCAAAATAAAATCAAATAGCGGGAGTATAATAAATAAATGCAAAAACATATCATCAAACTTCTTTTGTTAATAATAGCTTTCACATTCGCCCTTTCCGCGAATTACATTTTTGCCGTATGGACTGGACCGACACAAGCTCCGCCGGGAGGAAATACTCCGACGCCAATTCATGTAGGAACGACTAATCAGGTAAAGAATGGTGGACTTTCACTTGACGCTCTTTCAGTATTTGGAGGAGGGTACTTCCAGGGGAATGTGGGGGTTGGGGTGGTGACGCCGACAAATACACTGGAAGTAGCGGGAGATATAAAAGCAACAGAAGGAATAAAAATCGGAAATACATCAGATACTGATGCCGGCACAATTCGCTGGACCGGAACGGATTTTGAAGGATATGACGGGACGCAGTGGATATCATTGACAACTGGTAATATAGCAGTATTGCCTGGATATACCGACTGCGTTAATGCCGGAGCGGATTGGGTGGATGCTCAAGGCGTATGCTACTTCCCAGGTTCAAGCTGTCCATCTGGATGGATGCCAAAAGAAAATTATAGTACTACAAAATCAGGTAGTTGTAGTAGTGCTGCTAGATGTTTCGGTTATCGTTCCTATGGTCCCTACCCCGCGCCCGGGGCGTTTTGTTCAACAAGCTCTCATATAAGACAAAATAAAGAAGTTGAAACATGTAGTTATAATAGATACTTTCTGCATGCAAGATTTGCAGGGGAATGTGTTTACGATAAAACAATAACCTGCTACGCCTCTAAAACTGAAGTTGGCTGTGTTAAAGTTCAGTAATTCATATAAAACATATAACATATTTGCGATAACGGTTAGGTTAATGGCAATTCTGCTGAATATTTTTCATAGAGGTCGGGCCTCTATGAACTTAAAATTTTAGGATTTTTTATTTTTACTTTCATTCACTTGGAAACTTAGTTTCCAAGTTTAATAAAAAAGTGAAAATTAAAAGTTTCTTTCACTTGGAAACTTAGTTTCCAAGTTTACTCTTTTCTGAAAAAGAGGTCAGATGTCTTTTATTCAAACACTGAAAGAAAAAAAGAAAAAGATGTTATTATAAAGATTATTATTAATTTGTTGCGCGATTAGATTATGCACAAGAAAATTGACCGTCTATTTTTAATAACAATTATCATATTAATAATTATAATTGCTAATCTTTTTGCTATTACCGCAAACAATGTTAACGCGGCAATAGTGGATGAACTGCGAGATAGAATTACGGACAGAAATACAAAAATACAAGAACTTGAAAAAGAAATAAATCAGTATCAAAATGACTTGGAAGAAGTTGGTAAAGAAAAACAAACACTTACGAGTGAAGTTAAGCGATTAGATATTTCGCGCCAGAAGATATCAACGGATATAAAACTTACTCAAAACAAAATAGACTCTACAAACTATCAGATACAAAAATTATCTTTAGAGATTGACGGCAAAAAAGATAAAATTGGTAAAAATACGGAAGTAATTGCAGATACGATACGCGTAATGAATGAAATAGAATCCGAATCTCTTATTGAAATAGTTCTTTCAAATGACGATATTTCCGGATTTCTAAACCAAATAGAAACAATCCAACAATTTCAGTCAAAAATGCGTGATGATGTAAAACAGCTCACAATGTTAAAAGATGACCTTGAAGATAAGAAAACTCAAACAGAAAAAAAGAAAAAAGAACTTGCAAACTATAAAAGTGATTTGTTTGACCAAAAATTCGTACTTGATATAAATAGAAATGACAAAAATACACTACTTGTCATTACAAAGAACAAAGAGTCTAATTATGAGAAGCTTCTGGATGAAAAAGTTGAAGCAAGAAAAACTTTTGAGAAAGAACTTCTTGATCTTGAGTCGCAACTTCAAATTGAGATTGACCCAAATAAAATTCCGCCAGCGGGGAAGGGAGTTCTTGCGTGGCCGCTTGATAGTATAAAAATTACTCAATACTTTGGTAATACAGAATTCGCGCGCGCTGGCGGTTATAATGGACAAGGTCATAATGGCGTGGACTTCCGCGCGTCATCTGGCACAAAAGTAAAAACAGCTCTTACTGGAACTGTTGAAGCAGTGGGGGATACGGATAAAGTAAAAGGATGCTATTCATACGGAAAGTATGTATTAATAAAACACAATAATGGCCTTTCAACACTTTATGCGCACTTGAGTTATATAAAAGTGAACAAAGGGGACACGGTAATCACCGGGGATACAGTCGGCTATTCTGGTAAAACAGGTTACTCAACTGGACCACATCTTCACTTCACAGTGTACGCGAGCCAAGGTGTTCAAGTTGTTAGATACGGCGATTATGCGAGAGGAAAGACAAATTGCGGGAATGCGTATATTCCAGTTGCACCTTTGAATGCATATCTAAATCCACTTGATTATTTATAAAAATAGTATCATAT
>JBBTTR010000028.1:0-26378 GCA_038064155.1 Patescibacteria group bacterium
GTGCAGTATTCTTGAATTAGTCCGAACGCATTTCGCCGCCGCAGGCGGCGAGGAAGTCCCCCCGCGAAAATCCGAAAAGGCGGCGGAGCCGCACCGCTGACAATTTCAAGTTTTTCTTTGGCGGCAACTAAATTTTTAATCTCCGAGCAACAAATACCGTAGAGTAAATATCTTTACCAATACTCGGAGACTTAAAAGCATGATAATTCAAAGTTTTTAACGTCTCAAAATTATGTTTTTTCAACAAATTAATTATTTGTTCAAAGTTATGACGGTAAATTTTTACTCCGGTTTCCTTCAACATATCTTTGAAAATCACCGCATTGTCGATGTTGCTATACTCATTCTTTTCGTTACCCCGAAGCTCTTCTACGTTAAAACTGAAAATACCCCCGTCTTTAAGAACACGATAAGATTCCTGAATGAATGGTTCGAGAGTTCGAAAAAAAGAAAAACCGCCGACAGAGATTACTTGATCAAAAAATTTATCTGGGTATGGATATTTACCATCATTCAAATCAATGACCTTCAATTCTTTCGCAAAACCTTTTTTGCGAAATTCTTTAATCATATTTTTCGACCCATCAATACCGTATGTTTCGACACCGACTTTCGAAAAATATTTCGAAGAAAGACCAGTACCACAACCAACGTCAAGCAGTTTTTGTCTCGGTTTTATATATTCAAAAACCAATCCAAAAGCAACATCAGGCGGCAACCAACTATGTTGCTTCGCAGTAAGGTCATATTTTCTTGCCATTGCTTCGTAGAGTTCTATAGAAGATTTTGCAGTTGGAATTCTTTTTGGTTCAGTATTCATAAAAAAGTTTCTTCCCCAAAAATTAAAATACGGTTTGCGCCGATGTTTTTCTCCGGGCTCTTTTGCGGTTTAGAGCGATGCGGCTCCGCCGCCTTTCCGAACTTTCGCTGGGGAATTTTTTCGGAAAAATGCGTTCGGACTAATTCAAGAATACTGCACCAGAAAGGAAAAGTCAAAGAGTTTTGGTTCGCCTCGCTTCGCTCGGCGGCTTCCTCTGGCTTGCAAATTCCTTACTGGTGCGGGATGGGAGAATCGAACTCCCAATCTCAGTTTGGAAAACTGATGTTATACCATTTAACTAATCCCGCAATGTTATGCATAATAGCAGATTTCTTACATTTTTCACAGTTTTTTAAAAATCCCCACCACAACAAAACCCGCCGTACGGCGGGTTTTGTTGTTTCCTCTAGAGAAAAAATTATTTAACTGCGTCCTTTAGAGCTTTTGCTGCTCTAAATTTAGGAATTCGCATTGCTTTGATTTGAATACTTTCTCCTGTACGAGGGTTTCGCCCTTGGCGAGCTGCTCGCATTTTTGTTGAAAAGATTCCAAGACCTGCTAGTGACACTTCGTCGCCACCTTTTAGACCTTCTACAATAGAATCAACAACCATATCAACCGCTCTTTCTGCTTGAGCTTTTGTACCGCCAAGCATTTCGTGAACTTTTTCTGCGATTATTGCCTTGTTCATAATATGTAATGGTATGAATTTATGCTCCTACTAAACTCGACCGTTTTATTACTTATTTGATAATTATATAGTAAGCCGTTATTTAAGCAATACCCCTGTGTATAACTGCGAGTATTGGTATTAGTATGGTATTACTTTGAATTTACGACGATGTAACAGTTCAATTCGTTGAGCTTTTACATATACTCATACTTATACTAAATACACATACTATCGCGCATATTCTATTGACCGTGACTCCCTAATAACATTAACTTTAATCTCCCCTGGGTACTTCAAATCTTTTTCTATTTTACGCGCAATGTCTTTTGCCATGTTCTTCGCTTCCAAATCTGTCACTTTCTCTGGTGTTACAAACACGCGTACTTCTCGTCCAGCTTGTATCGCGTAAGATTTTTCAACTCCTTTGTGTGTGTTTGCAATCGCTTCAAGTTCTTCAAGTCGTTTCAAATAATTTTCTGCGGAGTCACGTCGCGCGCCAGGTCTTCCGCCCGAAATACTATCTGCAACTTGTACTATCACGGACTCTATTGTTTCATACGGATACTCTTCGTGATGCGACTGCATTGCTTTCATAATTTCTTCATTTGCTCCAAATTTTTGCAAAATCCTTCGCCCAATCTCAACATGTGTGCCTTGCACCTCATGGTCAACGGCTTTTCCAATGTCGTGAAGCAACGCTCCAGCTTTTGCAACCGCAACATCAGCTCCAAGCTCTTCCGCAAGCATCCCGGCAATGTGAGCCATCTCTATAGAATGCTGAAGCACATTCTGTCCATAACTTGTTCTGAAAAATAGTCGCCCTAAAATAGAAACTATTCTTGAGTCAAGTCCAAATACACCTACTTCAAACACAGCTTGTTCACCTTTTTCTTTAATTATTTTATTAATATCTTCTTTTGATTTTTCCACAACCTCCTCTATTTTTGCGGGTTGTATCCTTCCGTCCATTATAAGTGTCTCAAGCGCCACACGAGCAACCTGACGCCTTACAGGGTCAAAAGAAGAGATTGTTATAGCCCCAGGTGTATCATCAATAATCACATCCACGCCTGTGGCTTTCTCAAACGCCTTAATGTTTCTTCCTTCTTTACCAATAATCTTTCCTTTTATTTCATCTGACGGAAGACTAATGTTTGTGGACATTACATCGGCTGGAACCGCGTTTCCAAATCTATGGATTGCAGATGTAAGTATTTCTCTTGCTTTTCTTTCAAGCGCTTCTTTACCTGTAGCTTCTATTTTTTGAATTCGCGTAAGAATATCTTTTTCGTATTCCTTCTCTGTAACACTGAGTAGCTCTTCTTTTGCTTGTTCTTTTGTAAGTTTTGAAATATTTTCAAGTTCAGCGTGTTTCTTTTTATCCAATTCATCAACTCTTTCTTTAATAGACCTTACTTCTTCTATTTTTTTCTTAATATTTTCCACTTCTTTATCAATATCAACCTGCCGTTTGTCTAAAAACTCTTCTTTTTTGATAAGTCTGTCTTCGTTCTTTTGCGCTTGTTCTCCTTTTTCCTTTAATTCAATTTTTAATTCCTGCATTGTCTCTTTGGCTTTTTGTTCCGCGCTTGTTGTGATTCTTTTTGCGTCTTCTTTTGCTTCAAGCATCATCTGCTTAATCTCCAGCTCCATAGAACCTTTCTTTCCTAAAGAAATTATCCAACGCAAAAAATAACCGAAAGCAATTCCGATTAATCCCGCAAAAGATAGCAGTACTAAAACTATTTTTAATGACATATAAGCGGAAACTCCGCTAGTCGCGATTTAATTGCTCGCGCAAAAATACTTCTTAATATTTTTGTGACTATATTTAGAATTTTTTAACGATAATTTTTCTTCTTTCTGAAAATATGGCATAAATCTAACTAACTAACGAAGTTTCAAATTTAAATTTAAATAATTGTACATAAACACTTTAACATATTTTACAAAAAAACGCAAAACCGCCAAAATCTTCGATTTTGGCGGTTTTTGTTCTGTCGCCATATTTGACAAAATGGAGTTTAATTCTTTACATTAAAAACTTCATCAACAATGCCGTATTTCTTTGACTCTTCAGCGCTCATATAGAAATCCCTCTCAACATCTTTTTCAATCTGTTTTAATGGCTTACCTGTGTTTTTAGCTAGTATTTTATTTAATCTTTCGCGAGTATTGATTATATGCTTTGCTGTAATCTCAATATCCGTAGCTTGACCTTGCGCTCCTCCCCATGGTTGGTGAATCATAACTTCAGCATTTGGAAGAATATGTCTTTTTCCTTTCTTACCCGCAGAAAGTAGTACGGCGGCGCCAGAAGCCGCAATACCCACACAAACAGTGGAGACATCTGGTTTTATATGATTTATTGTATCAAGCATCGCAAGTGTTGCGGTTACAGATCCACCGGGGGAGTTGATATAAAGTGAAATATCCTTCTTGGAGTCTTCCGACTCAAGGAAAAGTAATTGGGCTATGACGATGTTTGCCGTATCGTCCTCAATAACTCCGCCAAGAAAGATTATTCTGTCTTTTAGTAAGCGGGAGTAGATATCAAAAGCCCTTTCCCCAAACTGTGATTTTTCTATAACTGTTGGTATAAGCATAATGGGTTTTGTTAATTAATATGAGCGAAGCGAGTATTTATATTACAAAATCATCACCCCATTCTTTTGCTCGCCCGAGGCGAGAAAAGGAGGTGAGTAATAAACACCACCTTACTCTTTTTCTTTATTTTCTACAATACCGCACATTGTCTTATTTTGCAAACAATGCTCGTAATGTGCACACATATTTGGCGGTTTTTGCCGAGATAAGTAATATCTTGGTATATGAGTATAAATCCAAACCGTAATATAACCATATTTCATTCCGCAACCAGCAACTCAACTATGCCAGTATACTGGCATAGTATATTGGTACAAGAAGAGTGATGGAAGTATAACGCGACATAATTTATAAAGGGGTCACATAATGCGCGGCGTGGCAATGTGCCAGTATATTGGCATAGTGTTTTATTTAATAAAAATAATAATGTAACAATATAACAACTATTCCAGTATACTGGAATAGTTGTATCAATATACTGGCATAGTGTGATGGATATGGTGATGTGTTGATGGGAATGAGAATTAAAACGAAGATGAAGATTTAATAAACTCCCCCATTCTCCCCACCTTTAAATACGAAGGGTAAGGAGAAGGTTGTGGGTGTTACCTATGTATCTCATCTTATTCAGGTTAAATCAACCTTGCTTTTTCCATCAAGTCTAACGCCTCTGTTTTGAATTCAGTGAACTTTAGCTCCCCGGCGCCTTTTTTTGCAAAAAAGACACCTATGTATCCATATTTTGCCCCAGACTGCCTCGCAACAGAGCGCCCTCGTCGCTTAAAAAGATTACGCTTGACTGCCTTTTTGATGATTTTCCCAGAAACGACGAAATAAAACTTACTTTTACCAATATCTGACGCGGAAAGTATTTTTATAGACATATGCGGGGAATGCTGACATTTTCCTTTTTTTAAAATCTCAGGAAATAGCTGTTTTATATTGATTTTAGTCATATTTATGGTTAAATCCCGCAGAGACAAAGTCTCTGCGGGATTTTTCTCTAGACGGACAACTTAACCCTACCCTTATTTCTCCTTCGGTTTATCACATTTCTACCGCCGGCAGTTCTTTTCCTCACTAGAAATCCATGGGTCCTTGCCCGCTTTCTTACTTTTGGTTGGTATGTTTTTGACATTTTTTTATTTTTTAAATTAAAGTTATTAACATCTTATTAACATATATTACATTTTATATCAAGTTACATTTTTTTTTGATAACTATATAATAAACATAACTTTAACTTAATTCTGTAAAAAAATTATGAACGAAACTATCAACAATAATGTAATCGATGAAATTAATGTAAAAGAACTTTGGGAAAACACCCTTGTTGATGTGGAACTTGAAATATCAAAAGCAAATTTTAGTACATGGTTTAAAAATACACATATTATAAGAATAGTGGATGGTGTAGTTCATCTAAATGTTGAAAGTGAGTTTGCAAAAGGTTGGCTTTTTAATAAATACCACAAACTTATACTAAAAATTCTAAGAAGTTTTATTGGAGGTATCCGCGGACTAGAGTATGTAGTCAAAAAAGATGAGAAGAAGGGTGATGGAGTAGAACAAAAACAAAACATAAACAAAGAATTGCCGCTGAATGATTTTTATATCAACAAAGAGGATAATTTGAATCCAAGATATATGTTTGACACATTTGTTGTTGGACCTTTTAACGAACTTGCACACGCCGCGGCACAGGCGGTTGTAGAAAAGCCGGGTATTGTGTACAACCCGTTATTTATTTATGGTGGAACAGGACATGGAAAAACTCACCTTATCCAATCAATAGGGAACCAACTCAAAAAAAGAAATCCTAATATAAAAGTTTTCTATACAACATCTGAAAAATTTGCGATGGATTACGTAAGCGCGTTAAGAAGTAATAAAGTAAACACGCTCTTTAAGGAAAAATATCGCAAGTATGATGTGTTAATCATTGATGACATACAATTTCTTTCAACAATGGATAAAACTCGTGAAGAACTTTTTCATTTATTCAACGCCCTTTACGACAACAATAAACAGATTATTTTTTCATCAGATAAACACCCAAACTTCATACCAAATCTAGAAGACCGCCTAAAATCTAGGTTTTCTGCTGGAATGATAATTGACATACCAACACCTGACCATGAATCCAGAATTGCAATTATTAAATCAAAATCACAACAAAGTAAGCTTATCATTGACGATACTATTGTTGACTACCTTGCAACAAATGTGCATGGTAATATTCGAGAGCTTGAAGGGATTTTAAACTCTTTAATTTGTCAATCACAACTTAAAGATAAAGTTTTATCTTTAAGTGATGTAAAAACACTTATAAAAAACAGTGTGAAGCAAAAAAAATCAGTTTCTATAAAAGATGTTATTAAACAAGTTGCTGAATTTTACAATATTGAAGAAGATGTTATTTACAAAAAGACACGTGTAAAAGAAGTGGTAAAACCGAGACAGCTTATTATGTATATACTCCGAGAGGATTTTAATGTTTCGTATCCAACTATAGGACAAAAGTTAGGTGGTAGAGACCACACAACAGTAATTCACTCGTGTGATAAAATCAAAAAAGATTTAAAAGTTGATAGTATGTTAATGAAAGAGGTTGAACAGATACGAGCGATGTTGAATTAATTGTTGATAAATATGTTAATAAGTATGTTAATAAATTTTGTATAAGTATTTAGTATAAATATGAGTATAAAATTTAAAAAAGTTATCAAGTATTAAAAATAATTTATACAGAACTTATTAACAAGAAAATGTGGGTTAAAAATATTAAATATATGTTTAAAAATATATAAAAAAGAAAGTTATACACATATCAACACTATTAATAGTAATAATAATAAAGAATTAATTTAAAAATAAACTATAACTAATACTAAAGTAAAAATATGAAAATAGAATGTATAAAAGATAATTTAACAGAAAGTATATCAATCGCTGAGAAGATAAGTGGGCGCAATTTAACTTTACCTGTTTTAAATAATTTACTGCTTGTTGTAAAAGATAATAAGTTTTTTATACGTTCTACAAATCTAGACTTAGGTATAGAAATAGAAGTGCCTTGTAATGTAGAGAAAGAGGGTATAGTGGCTGTATCTGGTTTGGTGTTAAACGGACTTATTTCTACAATTTACAACTCAAGCAAGGTAAATCTAGAGGTTGTGAATAATAATTTAATTGTTTCAACACCATCAAATAATGCACTTATAAAAACAGTACCTCATGACGATTTTCCAACACTTCCACAAGTAAAAAGTGACAAAAACATCAATATTAAAGCTATAGATTTCATAAACGGTTTAAAATCAGTATGGTATAGCGCTTCTATATCATCTATAAAACAAGAACTTTCAAGTGTTTATATATATCATAATGATGGAAAGATTATATTTGTATCAACAGATTCATTTAGATTAGCTGAAAAAACGTTGATAATTAAAGATAAAATAGATAATTTTGAGCCAATTTTAATACCATTATCAAATATAGCACAGATTATAAGGGTTTTAGAGTATATTGGCGGTAATATACAGTTAAATATCAATAATAATCAGATTTCTTTTGTTTCAGATAGAGTTTACCTTACTTCAAGGCTTATAAACGGCTCATTTCCTGATTATAAACAGATTATCCCAAAGGAATACAATACAGAAGTTATTATTTTAAAGCAGGATATTATAAACACACTTAAAAATACTAATATTTTTTCAGACAAGTTCAATCAAGTTAGTTTTAGTATTAATCCTAAAGATAAATCTTTTACGATAAGTTCAAAAAATGAAAATATTGGCGAAGTCATAGACCGTGTTGACTCGGCAATAACCGGCGAAGCGCTCAATATAAACCTCAATCATAAATATATTTCAGACTGTTTTCAGTCAATAAATCAAGATAGTGTATCATTATCGTTTGCGGGTCTAAGTAAACCTGTTGTTGTTAAAGGTGTTGGGGATAATTCGTTTTTCTATCTCGCCATGCCAATGAATAAATAGCAATATTCAGAGGAAAATAAAGTTAATGGAAATTAGGTCGGCCACTATTTACAAAATCCACAAATGTAAAAGAATCCGAAAGTTAACTCACGATTCTTTTTTTATTTAACCACTACTATTCACCACCACTTTTCATTAAGTACCTATACAATGCGTACGCACTGTATAGGTACTTGCTCTGGACGCTTCGGCGCTCCATGGCTTTTTTATTTTCAAAACCGTAGTATTCTTTAGTTATGTTCAACATAGGGAATTATCTAGTAAAGTTTAAGAATATTACTCCGCCTGACAAGTTTGTCAAAGAGATTTTTATTGATGTTGTCAAAGAGACGACAAATATTAAGATTGAGAAAGACAGTATAAATGTAAGAAAAGGAACAATTTTTCTTTCGGTTGATCCGATTGTAAAAAATGAAATTTTTTTAAAAAAAACAGAGGTAATGGAGAGTTTGAAGAAAAAACTTAAAGTCCACAAAAAAACAATTAAATCTTTACATTAAAAATTATTTCCACCTCTCCTTTGTTAAAAACACTGTCATAACCGATAATTTTTAACATATTTTTTTCTTTTATATTATCCATCTCACTTGGAACAAATGAAATACTGAATGGCGTTTGTTTTGACGAGCCAACAAACACATCGTTTACAAAAACATCTATTTTTGAAAGAGGAAAATTACTCTCGTTTTTTATATTAACAATAATTTTATTATTGTAATCATACGCAACAGAACTCTTAGGATTTATTATTGTAATTTTCGGCGCGAAATCTGGTTTGTGTATATCGTCGGTTTCTTTTGGAAGCTCTGAAATATTCGCGTCGGTAAAACCGTTTTCAATACGCCACCTCTCAACAGGGTATTCCCAAAACTTAAACTGAGGGTCGTTTTCGGGGTTTGTAGGAGGTGGACCGTTTGGGTCGTTTTTGTCCACCCAATAAAGTATTGAGTGAATATCTGTTAGCACTTTTGTTTGTTTTGTTTCTTCCGGAGTGTATTGCGTCGCGAATTTTCCTGAAATTTTATCAATAGTGTATTCAACACCGCCTTTCCACACACCCTTAAGAAATGGCTTGAGTTTACTTTTATCTGTTTCGTTTAGTTTTTTAAATTTTTCATCTTCTGTAGCGGAAAGAGCTTTTTGCATAAACGCATTCCACATTGGCGCGACTATAAAGCCCGCGACTTTTTTTTCCATCGAGCTATTATCATTATTTCCAGCCCACACCCCAACAGAAATATTTGGCGTGTAACCGATAATCCAAGCGTCGCGATAATCATTTGTGGTACCAGTTTTTACAGCCACATCTCTATCAGTAAAATATAAATATGAATGATGTCCAAAGGCCGGAGCCCGAGCGTCTTCGTCAGAGAGTATGTCAGATATTTGCAGAGCAATGTTTGCCGGAATAACAGCTTTTGTTCTCTGTGAAAATTCCTCAATAATGTTTCCGTCCCCGTCCTCAACTCTTAATATCGCCACAGGCTCGTTCCTAATTCCCTCGTTTGCAAAAACACCATAAGCGCTTGTCATATCTAATAGTGACACTTCTCCGCCACCAAGCACCAGAGTGAGTCCATATCTGCTTATGTCGGTAAGACCTTTGATTCCCATATCTTTTGCCGTACGCAGTGAGTCATGAAGTCCCGAAAGGTAGAGAACCTTCACAGATGGAACGTTTACCGACTGAGCAAGAGCTTCTCTGAATGTGATAGGTCCACCAAATACACCGTCATAGTTCTCCGGTGAATAACAATCATCCTCGCTTGTAAGATTGTTTGGCGCGCAAGTTGTCTGAAACTGTGTCCTTAAATTAAACACCGTCGTCTCTGGTGTGTACCCCTTTTTAAATGCCGTTGCGTATACAAATGGTTTGAACGCGGAGCCAGGCTGTCTGTTTGGATTAATAGAGACATTAAAGTTGCCGTCTATGCTCTCGTCAAAGTAGTCGCGAGAGCCGACCATTACAAGTATCTGGCCTGTCTTTGGGTTTATCGCAACAAGTCCCGCGTTTTTCGCATTAAACTTCTCCTCATTTTCAAGAGCGTATTTTAATACTATTTCCTCCGCTTTTTGTTGCAGGTCAAAATCAAGTGTTGTTATAACTTTAAATCCCTTTTCTTCCACCGCGCGCTTTCCATACTTGTTTTCCAGATATTCTATTACATAAAATACAAAATGTGGCGCATTAATACCTGTATTACGCTGTGGCCGGAACATTACAACTTCTTTTCTCGCGGATTCGTATTCCGCATCTGTTATGAAACCGTTCCCAAGCATTCTTTGGAGCACAAGGTTTTTCCTCTGGTCTAACGCGTCCTTATTGTTTCCATATGGCGAGTAGTAAGTTGGAGCTTGAGGAAGCGCCACAAGGTATGCGGACTCCGCAAGTGTTATATCCGCCGCGCTTTTGCCGAAAAACATACCACTCGCCTCAGCTACCCCGTATACATTTCCGCCGTACGGGGATTCGTTTAGATATAGTTCTAAAATCTCTTCTTTTGAAAGTTTTCGTTCAAGCTTAATCGCAAGCGCCCACTCTTTGAGCTTTCGTGAAATACTTTTGTCAGATGTGAGTATGGAGTTTTTTACCACTTGCTGTGTGATGGTAGAACCACCTTGACCCGAGTACCCGCTTTTGAGTCCTAAGTTTACAAGTATTGCGCGCGCGATTGATTTGGGTTTAATACCTTTATGTTGGTAAAATTCTGTATCCTCAATAGCGACTGCCGCGTTTTTTATATTTCTTGAAATCTCTGACATAGGAATAACGGTCCTCTGTATGTTTTCGTGCACATCATAAAGAAGTGTTTCACCCGTCCTGTCATATATTTTTGTAGATTGTCTTACCAGCCGTTTCTCAAAAGAGTTAAGTTCGGGGATTGAAAGCGAGGATGCCCATATAAATAGTATTCCCGCAAGAATTAACCCAGCTATAACAATGAGTTTTATAATTGTATTGAATTTACCCCCTTTTCTTTTAGACATAACTTATTCCATAATAACACAATATTTGTGTTAAAATATAATATATGTTTTGGAATTTAAAAGAAGACAAAAAAGTTTCAAATCCGGAAAGTATAAACAGCTTTCTCTCAAGAGGTGTTGAGAGTATTTATCCGAGCCGAAAATTTGTAGAAGAGAAACTTAAAAATGATGAAAAACTCACAATGTATCTTGGCATTGACCCTACAGGCCCGACGCTTCATCTGGGGCATGCTATTGTTTTGAAGAAACTCCGTGAGTTCCAAGACCTTGGACATAAAGCGGTTTTACTAATTGGTGATTTTACCGCAATGATAGGAGACCCGACGGACAAGACCGCGACACGCAAGAAACTCTCAAAACAAGAAGTGATTGATAACGCAAAACTCTACAAAGAACAAGCGTCCACATTTTTAAACTTCAGTGGGAACAATTACGCTGAAATAAAATACAATTCAGAATGGCTCTCCAAAATGCGCTTTGAAGAGGTTCTTAATTTGGCGTCAAATATGACAGTGGAGCAAATGCTCAAGCGCGATATGTTTGAAGAGCGGAAAAAACAAGACAAGCCTATTTATATTCACGAATTTCTTTACCCTCTTATGCAAGGGTATGACTCTGTCTCAATGAAAGTAGATGGTGAGATAGGTGGCAACGACCAGACTTTTAATATGCTTACAGGAAGGACATTAATGAAGCAAATACTCGGCAAAGAAAAATTTGTGATAACAACAAAACTTCTTGAAGACACCACAGGTGTGAAGATGGGGAAGACGGAAGGGAATATGATAACATTTGCAGATGATGAAAATGAAATGTTTGGAAAAGTAATGAGTTGGACAGATGAGATGATAATTCCAGGATTTGAACTCGCGACAAATGTTCCAAATAATGAAATAGTCAATATTAAAAATGAACTTGAAGGCGGCGCAAACCCAAAGGATATTAAAATGAGGTTGGCGGGAGAGATTGTGGCTACTTATCATGGAAAAGATTCTGCGGAGAGCGCGAAGAAAAATTTTGTTGGCACTTTCAGCGACGGAGGAGTGCCTGAATATATAAATGAGGTGAAAATTAAAAAAGGAGCGTTTCTATATGACGCAGTTTCTGGACTTGTAGAATCAAAATCGGAATTAAGAAGATTAGTTGAAAGCGGAGCGGTCTCTGAAATGAAAGGAAATAAAATCACAGATATAAATTTCAAAATAGAAAAAAACATAACTCTTAAAATAGGGAAGAGAAGGTTTTTGAAAGTGAGAGTTGAGTAACAATAACAAAATACCATCGTTTTAGACGGTGGTATTTTGTTTATTTAAATTTCGTCGTCTTCGCCAGTTTCCTCCTCTTCATCATCCTCGCCCATATCATCTCCCATATCCATTACCCCGTCCAATTCACTGTCGTGAATCATTGTATCTTCGTCCATAACAATAGTTAAAATAAGATTATTTTTAAACGACCAGCCCACTGGAAATATAGGTCATTGGGCCAAGCACTATATTTTTATCAGATATATATTTTTTTGCAAGTGTTACTAAACTTACCTGTGGATAAGCATATAGGCATAGATATTTAATATAAGTATTAGTATAATAATAACTTAACAAACTGAGCTATTGTGTCGTCGTAAGATATTAGACACACACTGAATACTCATACCCAGTCAATATTTCTTTCTGAGGCGAAGCAGGTAAGCCCTATCGCGATAGCGTCATACTCGTCGTCGTGCTCTATATTTTTTTCTATTTGTATTAGATTTTTTACCATTGATACCACTTGTGTCTTGTCGCCGTGCCCGTCTCCACAAACAGCTGATTTTATTTGGAGAGGCGTATACTCAAAAACTTTAAGTTTGTTTTTGAGCGCGATATAAATAAGCGCTCCGCGTACTTCAGACACATTGGTCGCGGTTTTTTGGTTTGTATTGAAAAATAATTTTTCAATAGCAAAGGCTTTTGGTTTATATTTTTTTATAATTCTTTCTACCTCTTGTCCCACAAGCCCCAACCTCTCTAAAAAGGGTAGCCCCTTATTTGTTTTAAAGCAGTTCGAGTAGATAAACTTCTCACCGCCAGAGCCAGACGAGGTTTTCTCAATTACAGCAATACCAACTCTCTCATACCCCGGGTCTATGGATAATATTTTCATCCAGTGCGAAATAGGACGCGGAAATATAATATCCCCATCCATATATTAAAAATTTTATAAATAATCGACTTTTTAAACATAATGTAAATTCTTAGCGCCCGCGATTTTGCATGGGACCATACGCATATAATACAGTAGAAATATAAATATTAAAATTTAACAAAACAACGGGTACAGTTAACCGTACCAGCTGTTTTGTTATATATTAATACTTCATATCCACACTCGTTTATACATTAGTATATACGCCATGCACATCGTCATGGTCTTCCAATTCCTCAATCAGAGCTTCAAGTTTTTCTAAATCCGCTTCCGATATTTCATGTGGTGTTTTAGCCTGCCATTCTCCGCCCACTTTTTCAAACGCCCAAGTGGCAGAATGAGGCGACGCAAGGCGCAGACCTCTTTTTGTAAGTATATGTTTTATCTCTGGCGACGTGCGGTTGTTATTGTCAGTCAGCGCTTCTATTATTACCGCGGACCCGCCAGGTCCGTATGTTTCAAAAAGTAGACGCTCCATATCCGCACTAGTATCCGCTTTTCCTTTTGCGATAGCGCGTTCAATATTGTCCGACGGCATATTCTCCGCTTTTGCTTTGTCTATTGCCGCACGAAGTTCCGGCGATTCAACATTGCCTCCTGATTTTTTAGACTCAACCTGTATGAGTTTTACAAACTTTGAAAACACTTTGCTTTTCTTAGCATCGGTAAGAGCTTTCTTGTGTTTTATTTTTGACCATTTATTGTGACCTGACATATGTTTAACTTATAGCTTTTAGCTTTGTTAGTTTTTATTTAATAAATTTATTATATTTTATCTTACCGATTGAAGCTGATGAAGCCAGCGAAGTTATAAGCTATAATAATCGTTCTTGAAATCCTTCCGGCACAGCGTGTCCTAAATGTTTATACGCATGCTCCGTTGCTACGCGTCCGCGTGGCGTCCTTTGAAGAAGTCCAAGCTGTATAAGGTAAGGTTCGTTTACTTCTTCAATAGTCGCTTGTTCTTCCGAAGTCGCGGCCGCTATTGTTGAAAGTCCCACCGGTCCGCCATTAAATTTTGTGATTATTGTCTCAAGAATTTTTCTGTCGGAGGAATTAAGTCCAAGTTCGTCAATCTCCAAGAGCTTAAGCGCTTTGTTTACTATGTCCAGCGAAAGTGTCTCTCTGTTGACTTGCGCAAAATCACGACATCTCTTCAAAAGATAGTTCGCAACTCTCGGTGTAAAACGACTTCGCTTTGAAATCTCTTTTGTAGCAGTGTCATCTATTTCAACTTCTAAAATCTTTGCAGAGCGTTTTAGTATTTCTTCAATCTCGCTCTCTTCATAAAACTTCAAGCGAAACGTTCCTCCTGAAAAACGTGAACGAAGCGGAGCGGAAAGAAGAGCCACGCGTGTTGTTGCGGCAATCAGTGTAAATAATGGAAGCTCAAGCTGTATAGTGCGGGCAGATGGACCTTTACCGATAATAATATCCATCACACCAGACTCCATAGCTGGGTACAGCACTTCCTCAATAGTTTTATTAAGCCTATGCACCTCATCTATAAAAAGTATATCGCCCTCACTAAGGTTTGTGAGTATTGCGGCAAGGTCGCCAACCTTCTCAATAGCGGGCCCCGATGTTACACGCACTTGGGCGCCAAGTTCCTTTGAGATAAGATGGGCTAATGTTGTTTTCCCAAGTCCTGGCGGGCCGTAGAAAAGAAGATGCTCAGGCGGATGAGAGCGTTCTTTGGCCGCTGTAAGGAGTATCTTAAGGTTTTCTTTAATATTTGTCTGTCCCACATACTCGTCCCAATGCTTTGGGCGAAGCGCGGTATCAAGAGAAGATTTAACGCCATTACCGTCAGATTTTTTTGGTTTATTGTTTTGGCTTGACATAATTTATTTTATATGCTACACTGTTTAATGTGAATCATAAATTTAGAATCAGGAACAAAAAAATTTACGAAGCAATTTTTTTCATGGTTCATAATTCTTTATTCAAAATTTGTATTTTAATTCGAGAGCATGAATCTCTAAGCAAACCGACGCCCTCCTCGAGGACGCTTTGGTCCCAACCACGGTTGGATTCGCTCGAGCGCTCCTTATTGGAGAAGCTCACTTTTAGTTTCACGATTAAAAGATTGCTTAGAGATTCATGATTTCGATATATTGCGTCCGCCTAAGGCAGATGCTTTTGTTTTAAAGAACTTCAGACCAGCTCCACCACTCTTTCAAGTTCATCAAGAGATGTAATTCCTTTCAAAACCTTCAACACTCCGTCTTGCGACATATTCAGAACCCCTTGGCTAACCGCCGCGTCTTGTATCTCTCTTTCACTTGCGCTGTTTTTTACGAGAGATTCTATCTTTTCGTCCATTATAACAGCTTCGTATATTCCAATCCTGCCTCTATACCCGGTATTGTTGCATTTATCACATCCCAGAGCTTCCCATATCGTTGAAATATTTTCTGTGACATTTTCTTTATCAACTATCGTCTCAAGGATTTTATTTATCAATTTTTTCTTGACACCCTCTAATTCAACTTGTTTTTTACAGGATTTGCAAAGTTTTCTTATAAGCCGTTGCGCTATTACAATATTTACGGCGGAGCTTATAATTTTTGGATTTACGCCAAGGTCAATAAGTCTTGGAAAAGAGCCGGCAGCATTGTTTGTATGGAGTGTTGAGAACACAAGATGTCCAGTCAGCGCCGCATTTATTGCGGTTGAAGCCACATCCTCGTCTCTTATCTCACCAACCATTATAATATCAGGGTCTTGTCGCAAGGTAGACCGCAGACCGTTACTAAAAGTATAGTTTTTCCCGTCGGTTTGTGTTTGTACTATTCCTGGCAGGTGATATTCAATAGGGTCTTCTATTGTAATAATTTTTTTCTCAGGAGTTTGTATTTTTCTTAAGAATGCGTAAAGTGTGGTTGTCTTACCAGAACCTGTCGGACCGGTAGTGAGTATCATACCGTTTGGTTTACCGATTTCTTTTTCCAGCACTTCAAAAAGTTTTTTCTCAATACCAAGGTCCTCCATAGATAGCGATATAGTGTTTGGGTTTAGAATACGCATAACCATTGACTCACCATACGCATCAGGGAGCATAGATGTTCTTATTTCAATATCGCTTTCGTTTATTTTCACGCTAAACCTTCCATCTTGCGCTTTGTTTTTTAAATTTAATTTAAGTCCAGATACAAGTTTTATTCTGGACAGGAGGAGGTCATAAGTTTCTCTATTAATGTTTGTAATATCCACAAGCACACCATCAAGGCGATACCGTAGACGCGCGTCTCCTTCTTCTGGTTCTATATGTATGTCAGATGCTTCTTGTGAAAGACCTCCAGCAAGAATAACTTCAAGTATTCTTGATATTTTGTGAAACTTTTTCATTTTTAATGTTTCATCAACAATTTTTTTAATATCCTCAACACTTTTTATTGAATTTAAGATGCTTCGTATCTCTTCTCCTGAGATATCGAGCATTCCGGTTTCTGTTTTAACCGCAAAAGAAATATCAGCGTACCTTTTAATAGCGTGCTCAATACTGTTTGAAGAAGCCATAAAGAGCGTTAAAATATAGCCCCTTTCTTCAAGTTCTTTTATTACTTCGGTTGCTTTTTTATTGTTTGGCGAGCGTACGGCTATTGAAAGCTTTTTGTCGACTTTTTTAAAAATAGCCATTTGGGCTTCTTTAGATGTCTTTTCTGTAATAATTTGCAGAGCGTCCGTGTTTATCGGTACACCAGAAAGGTCAATATACTGCAAGCCATATTTGTTTGATAGAATATTTGCCAATTCCTCCTCCTCTTTTTTATGAAGCTCGGCAATCTTCTTATTTACCTTTGTTTCATCAAATTTAACCATACTTATCCTCTCCCTTTATTTCTTTCATAGTATCGTTTTTTCTACACCATGACAATATTTGTTTTGTATAAAATTTGTGTGCTAATAAAGTGGTTTATATAGCAGTAATCTATACATATTGACAAAGGGGTATATAGTATGATATACTACACAAAGTAATAAGTTATTTTTATATTTTTTCCGGTCAAAGAAAGGAGGGTGTGATGAATATCAAAAAATTTATTTTAGTATTTTTGGCACTCCCTGTCTTTTTGACTGGAAGTGAGGCGGTAATGGGCCAAGTTGTGGACAGTGGTAGGCATTATTGCCCGGTTCACAATGAGTTTTATGTGGTGGCAGGGGAGCACGGTGGTAGTCAGTGTAGCCGTGCAAGGACAGCTCCTCCACAAGTTGAAGATGGGATACTTTTGTATTGCTCAAAATGCAATACAAAATACCCAAAAAGGATGGAGCACACTTGTCCCAATAAACAACCCCGTGTTGTAGTAAGTAGATCGAACATTGGGGGAAGTTCTATCGGCTTTGAAGAAAGGAAGGATAGAGCCGATAGAAAAGCATTTATGAATATTTATATCTTTGCGACACAAAGACCACCGCAAAGATATAGTATTTATAATAATTATAATTATAACCTAAGCGTAAGGGGAAGAAATTATTTCCACTCACGGTTTTATCACCGTAACCACCACAGAAGATATGGCTACTGTGATAAGCATCACCGTAGTGGCCACTATAGAGAATACGGCTACGGTGGTCATAGTTATGTAAAATAGGCAAAAAGGTTTTGTTTTTACAAAAACCTTTTTGCCTTTTGTTATAAACAAAGGACAGCCCTTTGTTTTTTTGTTTATAACTTTTTGTTGACTATAAAAATGGTAAAATAATGTTATGAAAATTATTAAAAATCAAAGTTTGGCTTTTGTATCAAAAAGTTTGAAAGATACAAAAAATATTGCAGAAAAATTCGTTGAAGATACCGAAAATACCGCGCGCGTCTTTGGCGCGCGCGAACACGCCGTTGTTGTGGCTATGTATGGAGACTTGGGCTCTGGCAAAACAACATTTGTAAAAGCTATAGCGTCCGCGTTTGGAATAGAAAACACAGTGACAAGCCCGACTTTTGTGATTGAAAAAATATATCCCATTAGAACTGACGGTCGCTCAAAACTATCTGCTTTTAATGGAACAAGCCAGTTTGAGAATTTGATTCACATAGACGCGTATCGTTTGAAAAGCGGGGAAGAATTGAAATCTTTAGGTTGGGAGGATATTTCTAAAAACCCGAAAAACATTATATTTATAGAATGGCCGGAAAGAATCATTGAAATTTTGCCGGATAATATTAAAAAAATTCACTTCACTTTTATTGACGAGAATGTGAGAGAAATTGAGATAATTTTACCCCACTTGGAAACTTAGTTTCCAAGTGGGGTAAATTTGACCTGTTTTGCGAACTTTGCAAATTCGTTAAATTGCGCCACACTCACTACTGAATCGTCACCCATGTTTATTGTCATGATTTATACACGATACACGCGATTCTTACAAAAAAGAGCTTTCATCTTCTTTTTATGTTGGAACCGACAGAGATTTGGGTGTAATTGTGTGTTGGACAAAACTGTTAATCGGTTCTTGTTGTTTTTGTGCTAAAATTACAACATGGGAGAAGATAGGAAAAAACAGTTAGTTTTGCTTGACGCGCACGCAATACTGCATCGCGCGTATCATGCATTGCCGGATTTTACATCAGATAAAGGCGAACCCACCGGCGCGCTTTACGGAGTTTCCGCAATGCTCCTTAAAATCATTAATGACTTGAAGCCAGATTATTTAATAGCGTGTTACGACTTGCCGGAGCCGACATACAGACATGAAGTGTACGAAGATTACAAAGCAGGACGCGCAAAAACAGATGATGACCTTATTGCGCAAATCAAACGTTCACGTGATATTTTCACCGCGTTTAATATTCCTATATATGAAAAATCCGGTTTTGAAGCAGATGACCTGCTTGGGACAATTGCACATCAGGTTAAAGATAGAAAAGATATTGATGTAGTTATAGCGTCAGGAGATATGGATACACTGCAACTGGTGGATGATAAAAAAGTACGCGTATATACACAGAAAAAAGGAATCAAAGAAATAGTTATATATGATGAAGACGGGGTTAACGAAAGGTTTGGTTTTGGTCCAAAATTTCTTACAGACTACAAAGGTCTTCGCGGAGACCCGTCTGACAATATTCCGGGTATTGCAGGTATCGGAGAAAAAACAGCGACTATTTTAATACAGAAATTTGGCGCTATTGAAGAGATGTATAAAGTGCTAAAAAAAGGTAAAGAAAAGTTTATAAAAGCCGGTATAAAACCACGCATTATAAGTCTTTTAGAAGAAAATGAAGAAGAAGCGGTGTTCTCTAAAATGCTTGCAACCATTCGTCTTGATGTACCAGTAGACTTTAAAATACCAGAGCATAAATGGAGAGAAGCCCTTGATGTTGACAGAATATTTGAATTATTTAAAGAACTTGGGTTTAGAACATTGTCGCAGAGAGTGCGTGGAACATTTGTCGTGCCTCTCGAAGCTTCAGCGGAGGGTGGGGTGGATGAAAACTTATCTGACTCCGCTGAAATATTAGAGGTGGATGTCAAAAAAGTTGGTATCGCGCTTTGGCTTTTGCATTCTGACACCACAAATCCAAACCTTAAAGATATTTTACAATTTGCCAACACGGATTCATTTGAGGAAGCGCAAAAATATATATATTCAGAAATAAAAAAACAAAAACTTACAAAAGTATTAAATGACATTGAACTTCCGCTTATTCCAGTTATTGATAAAATGGAAAAAAGAGGGATTACTGTTGATGCAGGTTATTTAGATAAACTTTCAAAAGACTATCATAAAAATCTTTCTGTGCTTGAAAAGAAAATATACAAATACGCGGAAGTAGAGTTTAATATAAACTCCCCAAAACAATTAGGAGAAATACTTTTTAATAAACTCGGGCTTATTGTAAAAAATCAAAAGAAAACAGAGGCGGGGGCGCGTTCCACGCGTGAGTCAGAGCTTCAAAAAATGAAAGATTTACACCCGATTATTAACGAGATTTTTTCATATCGTGAATTACAAAAACTTCTTTCAACATACATAGATAGTATTCCTAAACTTTTAGATAAAGAAGGACGTCTTCACGCGACTTTTATACAAACTGGCACAACAACAGGAAGAATATCATCGCAAAATCCAAATCTTCAAAATATTCCAATACGAACTGAACTTGGTAGAAATATCAGAAACGCGTTTACCGCAAGCAGTGGATATAAACTCGTCGCTTTTGACTATTCGCAAATTGAAATCCGTGTCATAGCTTTTCTTTCACGGGATGAAAAGTTGATTGAAAACTTTAAAGAAGGCGGGGATATTCACGCGAAAGTCGCGTCAGAAGTTTTTGACGTGCCGATAGATATGGTTAATGATGAGATGAGGAGGGAAGCAAAAGTTATTAACTTTGGTATTCAATATGGAATGGGTGTAAACGCGCTTAAAGAAAACTTAGGCACTTCGCGGGTTGAAGCGCAAAAATATCTAAATGAGTATTTCAAGATATTTTCTGGGCTTGCGCACTATATGCATGAAATAAAACTAGATGCCGCGCGTCTCGGCTATACAGAGACGTATTTTGGCCGAAAACGCTACTTTGAGGGAATTAATTCATATATTCCATATATCAAGGCCATGGCGGAAAGAATGGCTATAAACGCGCCAATCCAAGGCACGCAGTCGGATATTATAAAAATAGCTATGGCGCGTATTGATAACTATTTTGAGAAGCAAGGATTCTCAAAAGAAGCGTATCTTTTACTTCAAGTGCATGACGAGCTTGTGTATGAAATAAAAAACGATAAAGTGGAAGAGATTTCAAAAGAAATAAAAAAAATAATGGAATCAGTAATTAACCCAAAAGATATTTATGGTATAGAACTTTTAGTGGATGTTTCCGTTGGAGATAATTGGGGAAATCTTATCAGGTTATAGCTTTTAGCTTTACCAATTAATTAACTTAAAATATAAAAATATGAAATGTTTAAAAATTTACTAAAAGATAATGTAGCTAAAAACTGATGAAGTTCGTATTATGATTTATTTATTACACGGCGCAGATACAATAAAGTCTCGCAAGAAATCGCGCGCGCTTCTTGATGTTATGTTTGTAAAAAAACCAGACGCATCCTTTATACGTGTGGAAACTGGAGATTTTGATGAAAATAGATTAAAAGAGTTTATTGGCGGACAAGGACTTTTTGAAAATAAATATATTATATTTTTTGATAATTTATTTTCTGATAAAAATGTTAAAGAAATTTTATTAAAAAGCTTAAAAGAGATTTCAAAGTCTGAAAACATATTTATCTTTTTAGAAGAGAAATTAAACAAAACAGAGCTTTCAAAATTTGAGAAATATGCAAAGAAGATACAAGAATTCTCACTTGGAAACTTAGTTTCCAAGTTGAAGAAGTTTGATATTTTCTCACTTACGGACGCGTTAGGGAAGAGAGATAAAAAAGGTCTTTGGGTTTTGTATCAAAAAGCAAAGTTGAACAATATAGCAGATGAGCAAATACACGGAATTTTGTTTTGGAAAGTGAAAAGCCTTATACTGGCTTCCAGATCGAGCTCTTATTCAAACGATGAACTTAAAAAACTTTCAAATAATTTAGTGTCTTTGTATCATGATACACGAAAAGGAATCCACGAGATGGACAATGCAATGGAGAGGTTTATCTTGGGGATATAATATTGAATATAATTATTATATATTGTATAGTTCTGTTTGTATCCGCCCATAGCTCAGCTGGTAGAGCAGCTCCCTTTTAAGGAGAAGGTCGCAGGTTCGAATCCTACTGGGCGGACACTTTAGAAAAAATTAAAGCGGCAAGTCAACCGCAAACGCTCCCGCGCCGGAGAATAGAAGAGAAAGAGAGATTATAAATACTAAAATGTAGAACATTTTACCGCACTTTATTACTTTGTCTAAGTTTTTACATAAGATTTTCACAGATAGCGCGTCAATTGCAATAAGCACCCCCGCGATAGACATTATCTGTGTTAGGAACCCTGCTATCAAAAATATTCCAGTGGTTATTTCAAATATTCCGCTAAACACCACGGCAAATACCGCAATTTTTGGAAATTTAGTTGAGAGTTGCGCGATAGTTGCAGTTCTGTCTTTAAACAAATAAGAATACCCGATCCAGAAAAGCATAATACCTAGCGCGACACGGAGTAAGAACGGCGCAAGAAGTTGTAGAAATAATAAATCTGGGAAAACATTTAACATACTAAAATTATAGCATTTTTTATTTACGAGTGTAATATAATCGCTAATGAGTTGTATAAATAAAAAAGAGGCATATTTGATACTCCACAATATAAGAAGTGTAGAGAATACTGGCGCTATTTTCAGAACCGCGGATGCCGCGGGTATTTCTAAAATTTATCTAACCGGTTATACACCCACGCCTATTGACCGCTTCGGAAGGAAAAGGAAAGATTTTACAAAAACAGCGCTTGGTGCGGAGGTGAGCGTAAAGTGGGAATACATTAAATCAATAAATTCTCTTATAAAGAAATTAAAAAAAGAAAAAATAAAAATAGTCGCGGTAGAGCAGTCAAAAAAAGCGGTTGATTATAAAAAAATAAAAATAAAATCAAAAATAGCTTTCATTTTTGGTAACGAAGTAAAAGGTCTTTCCAAATCAATTTTAGACAAAAGCGACACTGTCGCGCAAATACAAATGCTTGGTAAAAAAGAATCACTCAATGTTTCCGTGACAGTTGGAGTTGTTTTGTTTGGCGTACTTAATGTTTAATATGTGTATGTATCAACAACTTTACCACTACTATCTATAAGTCTTATTGTTTCGCGTTTTGCTCTCCAAATTTCGCTATTTTGTCCTAAAAATATTCGCCATTCTTTTGTAAAAAAGTCCAAATCGTTTCTGTGTTGTTTAACACAACCAGTGTAGTTTATTGTATTTGAAACAAATTCAACACATTGGTTTGACGCACCGAGAGGGAAAGCTGACAATTCCATCTCACATCTACTGATACTATCCACAAAATCTTCACACACCATATCTGTTACTGGTATGCCAGAAACTATTTCATCAAATTCATCATTTGGATAAGGGCATTTTTTAGATAATTCAGGGAAGAAGTCTTGAAATTGTTCCAGATAACCGCTACACTTGTTGATTTTAAAAGATGCGCCAATTGGAGAAAGTCCTGTTGATATAACAACGGTTTCACCAGGGGCTAATTTTAGAGGTGTTTCGGAATTTACCAATCCTGATATAAAAACTTCAGTCGCCCCGCCTATTGTGACTTGTTTTTTTGACACCATACTCTCAAGCATCCAACCTGTTATTGATATTTTTTCATTATTTCTACTTGACGCGGACAAAGTTATATATTCTTCCAAAGAAGAGCTCTTCTTTGGTCCTGTTGAACTATTTTTAATACTAACTTTATTTTCAAATTGTGAAGAGCTTGTATTAACCTCAGCTTGCTCCGTGTCCGTGGAACTTTTATTTGTCCCTCCACCAGTGCTTACTTTGACTTGTGAACCCCCAAGATTAATTTTTCCGTATGTCTTTCCAGAATCAAGCGGCGCGGGAGGTTTCAGAAATATCCCCTTGTTGAGTCGCGCGCGCCCTGGTCCGCCAGTAAACACCCATACAAAACCAAGAGCGATTATGACAAGTATTACAAATATTAAATCTGATTTTGCTCCCATAAATTAATTATCTTTTATTAAATGATATAAGTTCTTCGCGCGCCACTTCCGAGTCACTCCATGGTGTTTTTTTATCTTTTGCTTCCATTATGTATGGGTCAGTGCCTTTTCCCGTTATTAATACTATATCGTTTTTTTTCGCTAATGTGAATGCTTTCCTCATAGCTTCTCTTCTGTCTAGTATTATTTCCGGTGTATGTTTTTTAATCCCAACAGCCATTTCTTTTAATATCTCCATAGGGTCTTCATCGTAAGGGTCTTCATTTGTAAGTATAACGCGCTTACAGTGATTATCCGCAATTTCACCCATTTCGGGGCGTTTCCATTTGTCTCTACCGCCACCAGTGTTTCCAAGTACGCAGATTTTGTCAGATTTATCAAACGCTTTATAAAGCGCTTCAAGGGATTCTTTTGTGTGCGCGTAGTCAACTATCACGGTGAAGTTCTGCCCAACATCAATTCTCTCAACTCTGCCTTTTGCGCCTTCAAACTTCTCAACAGCATTTCTTATGGTTATAGTGTCTATGCTCTGGCTTTTAGAAAAATACGCCGCCGCGAGCGTATTGTAAATACTAAAAGTCCCAACAAGCTTCAAATGTATCTTTAGTCCATCAAATGTCATCTCGGTAAATTTTTCGGAGAGCATATAAGGTTCCGCGTTTTTAAGCGAGTACGGTATTTTATTTGTAACTTTTATATTCAAAAACTTTTCGCCGTACTCGTCGTCCGCGTTCGCGATTATTATTTTGTTTTTCTTTGGTGAATTCTCAAGCGCCCTTGCTATCTCAAGTTTTGCGTTTAAATAATTTTGAAATGTGCCGTGTGATTCAATATGTTCAGGTGCTATGTTTGTAAAAATTAACGCATCAAGCGCTATAAACTTATGTCTGAACTGCTTCACGCCTTCTGAGGACATTTCTATTATAGCGTATTTACAATTAGCATTCACGGCGTTCCGTAAAAATCTTTGTATGAAAAATCTGCCGGGCATTGTCATTTTGAAAAGATTACGTTCTTGTTTATCGCCAATTTTAAAATGGATTGTATTTAAAAGCGCTGTTTTGTGTCCAGCTTCGTTTAAGATTTCGTTTATCATCTCTGTCGCGCTCGTTTTTCCTTTTGTTCCGGTCACACCAACGACAAATATTTTTTGAGATGGGAATCTGTAGTACACAGTGCCAGCTAAAGCCAGTAAAAAATGATACACAGGTTGTCCCGCGTGAAAAATCTTTTTTGGTATTATTTTTTTTCCTATTTTAAGTATTATTTCTATCATCTTTGACCACCTAATATTTTAAGAGCTTCTTTAATACGCTCACTTGTGGTTGTCGCGTCTTTACTTATGTTTTGCATTGCCACGCGCGCTTCGCGCGTGGAGTAGCCGAGAGTTTGGAGCGCTTCAAGTGTCTCTACTTCACCTTTCATTATTATATTGTTTGCTTTACTATCTATTGCGCCGAGTTTGTCACTGAGTTCAATAATAATTTTTTCAGCACTCTTTTTTCCGATGCCGGAAACTTTTGTAAGATAAGAACTTTTACCAGCTGAAACAGCAGTCTTTAGTGTTTCAACATCCGCGACATTTAAAATAGCAACCGCGGATTTTGGCCCTATACCTGAAACTGATATAAGCATCTCAAAAAACTCAAGCTCTTCATTTCTTAAGAATCCATATAAATCCATAGATGTTTCACGCACAGCAAGATGTGTTTTTATTGAAACGGTAGAACTGCTAGATTCCTTAATCTTCTTTATGGTTTCAAGAGTTGTTTTGACTTTATACCCAACACCGCCTACGAGAAGTACTATAGTATTGCCTGTTATTTGGACTATTTCCCCATTTAGTTGAGCTATCATATACCAAGTATAAAGTATAAAGTTAAAAGTAGAAAGGTGCCATACTTGGTGGCAAGATACCTAAGTGTGATACATTCAAATCTTGCGCTTTAAAATTTTTTTTGATAAAGTATTGAGAAGCTAATTAGCTAACAAGCTAAAAGCTATAAGCTAAAAAAATGGCAATAACATCATCAGCTAAAAAAGCAATAAGAAATTCAGCGCGAAAGCGTGTTTTTAATCTACGCCGACTTGGCGAAATGAGAGGGATTATAAAGGATATAAAGAAGTTAATAGCAAAAAAGAAAAAAGATGAAGCCACAGCACTATTATCAAAAGCTTACAAAACAATAGACAAGACAGCAAAACGCGGGATTATAAAGAAAAATACCGCAGCTAGAAAGAAATCTCGTTTGGTGTCTGCTATAAATAAAATTTAAAACCCGCCCTGTTCATTTTTGCTCTCAGTAGGAATCGGTCACAAATCACTAAGTTTTTTTCTTCACTTTGTTCGAAAAATACTAAGTGTTCTCGACCCCGCCTCAGAAACACGCCACAGGCATCTTTCTTCCGGCCTTCGATTCCTACTGAAAGCAAAAGCCCACTCCGTTCATTTTTGCTGTATTACTCTGC
>JBBTTR010000029.1:0-1012 GCA_038064155.1 Patescibacteria group bacterium
TGGCGAGCCCGCGTAGCGGGCGAGCCAATGACTTCATTTCCTAACTGGCGGAGAGTGAGGGATTCGAACCCTCGAAGGGATTTAAAGCCCTTACCTCTTTAGCAGTGAGGCGCTTTTGACCACTCAGCCAACTCTCCAATAATATATAAAATACCATATTTCGCCACTTTTTTCTATATTCCACCAAAATCAAGAGCTATTTTACCTAAACCCGCACATTAACAAATGTTAATGTGCGGGTAAATCCCGTTAATTTTGATAGAATAAACCAATGGACAAAAAAATAAAAACTGGAAAAGAAATTTCACGATTTGAATATACAGATAAATAAATATAAAATGACTTCCCTCTCTAAAAAAATCAAACGCTGTGTGTGGCCGGTTGAAACTGACTCTCTCATGATGCAGTATCATGACAAAGAGTGGGGTGTGCCTGCGCATAATGACCGGCATTTGTTTGAGGTATTGATATTGGAAGGCGCTCAAGCCGGACTTTCGTGGAGTACTATTTTAAACAAACGTGAAAACTATCGTAAAGCATTTGATAACTTTGATGTAAAGAAAGTGGCAAAATATGATGCAAAAAAGGTGAAAGAGTTACTAGGCAACGCGGGGATAGTGCGCAACAAACTAAAAATCGCCTCTGCTATCAGAAATGCAAAAGTTTTCATAGAAATACAAAAAGAATTCGGCTCTTTTGATAAATATATATGGGATTTTGTAAACAGAAAACCTATAAAAAACAAAAGAAAAGGTATGAAGGATATACCAGCAACTACAAAACTCTCAGATAAGATCAGTAAAGACCTCAAAGCTCGTGGTATGAACTTTGTAGGTTCTACGATTATTTACGCTATTATGCAGACAATAGGATTAGTAAATGATCACGAAACGAACTGTTTCCGATATAATAAATTAACATAAATAAATTATGAATTACGAAACACAAAAATTTAGGTCCTCGGGTCGCAAAATCTCTTTGTTTTTAAAATGTTTTTGCTCAACCAGACCAT
>JBBTTR010000030.1:0-7942 GCA_038064155.1 Patescibacteria group bacterium
TTTAATACCAAGTTCATCAAGTTGTTTTTGGTTTATTTCAGATGGCGCGTCCATCATCAAATCCCTTCCCTCGCCTGTTTTTGGAAACGCCATCACTTCGCGAATATTCGGCTCGTTTTCAAATACCATCATTAATCTGTCTATACCCGGGGCAATCCCACCATGTGGAGGAACGCCATATTTAAACGCCGTTAGCATGTGTTCAAATTTCTGTTTTTGATTTTCATCAAATCCAATCAAGTCAAATATCTTTTCTTGCAGTTTTGGATCATGAATTCTTATACTTCCACCACCGACTTCATAACCATTAAGTACCATATCATGCTGTAATGAACGCACATCACCGGGAGCGCTTTCAAGTTTTGAGGCATCCTCCGCTTTTGGCGCGGTAAACATGTGATGGCTTGGCGCATAATTTCCATTTTCTTTCTCTTTTTCAAAAAGTGGGAAATTTAAAATCCACGCGAACGCAAGCTCGTTTGGGTTATTTTTATCTTTTCTCAAGTCCGGACTATCTGTACCGTATTTTTTCATCGCATCATCATAATCAAGTCTCGGCCACGGCTCTTTCGCGATTTTCTTTTCTGGATAGATTTCTTTTACAAGTTTTGTAAACATAACTTCAATCAAGTCAAGAATCTCATCTTGTTCCATAAAGCTCATCTCAACATCAAGTTGAGTAAACTCTGGCTGTCTATCCCCGCGCGTATCCTCATCTCTCATCACTTTTGCTATCTGGAAATATTTCTCAATTCCCGCGACCATAAGGAGTTGTTTGTATTGCTGTGGGGATTGCGGGAGCGCGTAAAACTTACCATTGTCAACGCGAGACGGCACAACATAATCACGCGCGCCTTCAGGGGATGATTTCGTAAGAATAGGCGTTTCAATTTCAATAAAATTCTTGTCCGTTAGATAGTCACGCATAAATTTTATTACTCTGCTTCTATTTTTAATATTTTTATTTAATCGAGGCCTTCTGATATCTAGGTATCTGTACTTAAGTCTAGTTTCCTCGCCTATTTCATATCCGTCGCTATGTATATCAAATACAGGTGTTTCAGCTTCATTAAGAACTCTTATCTCTAAGATTTCAATTTCAATATCGCCGTTTTCTTCGTCTTTATTTACCATTTTCTCAGGTCGTTTATTGACTTTACCCTTCACTTCAACGACCCACTCTGGCCTTACAACTGAACCGATTTTGAGAACTTCAGTTGCGTTAGGCAGCACAACACCCTGCACTTTACCTGACATATCGCGAAAATCAAAGAATATCATTTTCCCTTGGTCACGACGAACATCAACCCATCCTTTAATTGCGGCTTCTTTATCAATGTGGTTTTTTAATTCTTTTATATAAATTCTATTTTTCATATTTTTAGTAAGTTTAGGTTTGACCTAAACAGAGTGTTCATTTAAGTCAAATTAACGCCGATTTTATTTCTGACACTTTGCATTTTCTTCTCTGCCTTCTCGCGCATCTTTTCTCCGTTTTCTTTTAGCATTTTTATTATTGAATCTTTATTTTTTTCAAGTTCTCCTCTTCTTTTTCGAAGTGGAGTTATGAATCTTTTAACATTTTCTATAAGTATTTCTTTGGACTCTTTATATCCCATTCCGCCCTCTCTGTATCTTTTCTCAATATCCGCCAACTGCTCCGTACTAAATAATTTGTGAAGCGCGAATATATTGTCAACCTCTGGGTTTTTTGGTTCATCTGGAGCTTTTGAGTCAGTTACGATAGACATAACAGCTTTTTCTATCTCCTCGTCTTCCGCAAAAAGCCCGATTGTATTATTATTGCTTTTACTCATCTTTTGTCCGTCAGTCCCAGGTATTGTCGCGACATTCCTCAAAATAAGCGGTTCTGGGATACTGAATGTATTTCCAAAAACACGATTGAATTTCTCCGCAGTGTCGCGCGCGATTTCAATATGTTGTTTCTGATCCTGTCCCACAGGCACCGCATCCGTATCATACATCAAAATATCCGCCGCCATAAGCATCGGGTAGTCAAATGTTCCGACACTAATTTCTTTATTTTTCGCTTCCGCATCCTTGAAAGCATGAGCGCGCATAAGATAAGGCATTGTCGTTATAGTATTAAAAATCACGGCAAGCTCCGCGTGTTGCGGAATATCTGACTGCTTAAAGATTGTCACTTTTTTTGGGTCAAGTCCAATTGCAAGATAATCAAGCGCAATTTCAAAAATATTTCGTCTCATCTCGTCCGCGTTATGGAGTGTGTTAAGCGCGTGATAATCGGCAATAAAAAACAACGATTCGTCGTATTCTCCTTGGAGATCTACGAACTGCTTCATCGCTCCAAAATAATTACCTATATGTGGTTTACCTGTTGGCTTAACCCCACTAAGCACAATTTTCCCTTTATTTTCCATTACAAAAATGATACCAAAAAACAGCCAATTTTGGAAGTTTCTTGGGATTATTAAATTGCATCTATTTCCACATAAAACTGAGAACCCATACCTACTCCTTCCGACTCTACCCAGATACGACCTCCTTTATGCGCCTCTGTCATTTTTTTGGCAATGTAAAGTCCCACACCTGTACCATGTATGTTTGTCTCATTTGCGTCTTTCGCGCGTGAGAATTTTTTGAAGAGTCTTGGTATTGTTTTTTTATTGATACCGACACCAGTGTCGGAGATTTTTGCCACAAGCTTCCCTCTTTCCAAGTCTTCTGACAGAGATATTTTTATTATTCCTTCTTTTGTATATTTCATTGCATTGTCTATAATGTTCCCAAGAACTTGCTTCATCTTATTCTCATCTATCTTTGCTTTATATTCTTTACTATCATCAATATCTACGGATATTTCAAGACCGTCTCTTCTAATATTTGGCGTTAGCTCGTTTGCAATTTCACGGATTAATTTTCCAAAGTCCATATCAACAAAGTTATATTTCATTTCACCCATCTCAATGCGTGAAATATTAAGATAATCTTCCACGACAATAGCGAGAGACTGACTTGATTTGTGTATTCTATTGACAGCTTCTCTTATATCGTTAGATACTTCCCCATAAGAACCCTCAAGTATTAAAGAGGTATATCCTTTTATGGCGGTTATCGGAGCGCGGATTTGATGTGTTGCGAATGACACAAACTCCGACTTCATTTTATCAAGTTCTTTCAGGCGGGTATTTGTCTTTTTAAGTGTTTCTGCCAGCTTTTCAATACGCTCTCTTTGAGCGACTTCTTTCTGCACGCTTTTTATGATTAAAATTCCAAACACAAGAACAAATATCAATAAAAATCCTTGCATCAATTTCTCTTGCAGTGTATCTACCAAGAAAAATTGAACCGCCATTGCGATCCAAACCCCAAATGTTAACAACTGGACAACAATAATTTTTACATTCAGGAAATGTAATCTTAGGATTGCATAGCTCATTATTACTGTATAAATAGGTATCGTGAAGTTGAAGTATGGATAGAAATCTATGCCAAAAACTGGCAAGTAGGAAGTTGTTCCACCTGCGTATCCCACAATAAACGCAATAATGGAATATTTTATTTGAAGACGTTTTATTCCTTGCGTCTTCCCGTAAGCTTTAAAGAGTTCATAGTGCGCGTAAAGAATAATAAAAATCCATAAAAATGTAAATATAGGGTAGAGAAATCCCGGTGGAGAATCATAATAGAATGAATCAAATACCCATCTCACATTAATAATAAACAACCCCGTCTGGCTTATATAGAGATCGTAGAGATTTATTAAAGAAAATATTAAAGCGAAAAAATACAAGAAATATGAATATCCAACTCTTTTGATATCAAGCCATATATGTATAAATTTTGTAAAAAATACAGGTATCAAAATTATACCTATATGAGTTAGTCTCCACAGAGAAATAGCAACCTCTGGCTCATTTTTATCAGTTATACCTATTTTATACGCGCCTATACCCCAAGCGGCAACGGCTAGATTGAAAACAAGCCAAAATTGATAAGATTTATTTTTTTTATCTTCAGAAAATACAAAAACACCAAACAATAGACTTGATATTGCGATTAATAATCCAGATAGTGCGAAAATTGTCATAAATATCTTGTTTATATACTTAAATTGATTATATCAATAAAACTACCTAATCCATAGAGTAGTGCTTAATAAAAGTCATAATATGTGTATAATGGTATGAAATAGTTAGTTTTTTACATAATTAATATAAAACAATTACAATAAATATTGGAGGTGAATAAAAATGGGTATATTAATGACTGGATGTACGGGTGTGGTGGGTGCTCCACTTAGAAAAATATTTGAAAATAATGGATTGGTGGTCTATTATCTCATCCGTGACGGTAGAGAGAGACATCATAATAATGATGTAAAACTGTCAGGGATAAAACCATGGCAGATTATAGATGGAGAAATAACAAATACATCATGTGGAGTAAGTCCTCGCGATGTAAGTTTTCTCCGCGGAAGAAAGATTAAAAAAGTGGTACACATAGCGGGATCAATAAAGTTTGATGATACCCTGCGAGATGAAATAATGAGAACAAATGTTATAGGAACAAAAAATATGCTAGAACTCGCGGAATTGATTGGAGCAAAAGAATTTCATTTTGTCTCCACGGCATACGCAGATACGCAAAGAAATGCGTATGAGCAATCTAAATACTATGCAGAGATGCTGGTAAAAAATTCCGGTATTAATTTTTCCATATACAGAATAGGAATCGTCGTGGGAGATTCCAATAATGGAGAAATAACAGATTACACCGGATACTACGGGTTCCTTGAGATACTGCATAGACTAGCAGTACTTCAGAGGAAAAAATGTGGGTTGACGGTTGGAACTTTGGTGAATATTCCGATTCACATTAATTATTCTTTTACATCAACTCTTAATCTTGTTCCTAGAGATTGGTTGGTTAATATGATGTATAAATTAATGAAAATGGAATCTAAAAAAGGGGTTTTTTATGTAACCCACCCAAATCCAATGCTCGTAAGAAAGATTCTGAAATGCGCATTGGAAATACTTAATATTTCTGGTATTAGTTGTAGTGAAACAGTCATACAGAGGGCGGCAGACAAAATGTTATCTCAATACTTGCCATATGTTACAAAAGAGGAAGTGTTTCCTCTTGATAGTACAAAAAAAGCTTTAGGTGTGGATTATATGAACCCTCCTGAAGTAACACCTGAGATGCATAAGATTCTTTTGGATTTTGCCGTTGGAAATAATTTTGGCAAAAAAACAAGAGTTTCGTAATTCAAAGAAAGAAGGTTATTGATGAACCCCCGCTATATAATTGTAGCGGGGGGTTTTTATTTTCTTGTAGTAAAGAAAATGATTATAAGCGGCGCTATAAGCCACCAAAAGAATAATGTTGTAGACGCAAATAGTCCATCTATTAGTTCCGCAAAGTCGTATAATTCTGATATTTTAATTATGTGATATGAGATAGCAACAAGAAGTCCGCCAGAGGCAAAAGATAGAGTTCCGTTCTCAATCAACCTTCTCAAACCTCTGTGATAAAGCTCAAAACTCACTACACGCCATAGGACGACATTTATGAGTATGATGACTAGAATAAAGAGTCCGATTTGCGAGTATAATACTGCTTTTTCTATATCCCCAAAAAATGAAATCTTTTCTAGATATGGAAAGAAAAATACAATGGGAATTGAAGCATATAAAGAAAGCGTTAAGGATACAATCCTACGCTTACCAAACTTTAATCCATAGATGAAAAATATAAAAAAGATTATTATTAAAATAATCGTATCTAAAGATAAATTAGCAATGCTTGCAAATGTACCATTTGTTGTACTTGCAAATAAATTTTGTACTGTGACCATTTGATAATTCTACAATGCAAACGCCACATTTGCAAAAGATAAGATAGAGACTTGGTGTATAGGAAAATTGGAACCTTTCATCCTTATTGTCTATGAATTACGAAACACAAAAATTTAGGTCCTCGGGTCGCAAAATCTCTTTGTTTTTAAAATGTTTTTGCTCAACCAGACCATAAATTTTTGTGTTTCGTAATTCAAGATTATTGTTGATTAAAAACACTATTTAGATTAAACAAGTACCTATCTTGTGCGTACGCACAAGATAGGTACTTGTAAACTAATAAGCTAATTTCTTAAAAATTGCGAGTAGTTATATTCCATCTTTTCTCATTTCGTCAATGAGTTTTTTAGCATTCTTTGAAAGTTTACGCGGAAGCGTTATGTTGATTTTGACAAACAAGTCGCCTCTTCTTCCTCTGCCTGTAGGTACGCCCTTCCCAGATACACGAAGTATTTCGCCAAATGAAACTCCCGCTGGTATTTTAATATCAATATTTCCATCGAGTGTGTGTATAGTATATATATTTCCTAAAAGCGCGTCAGTAAGTTTTACATTAAGTGTCATCGCAAGATTATTACCATCTTTTTTAAATATAGGGTCTGGACTTATATGAAGTTTTATATAAAGGTCTCCCGCCATTCCTCCGGCTACCGCCTCCCCTCCTCCAGAGAGTCGTATCATCTCGCCATTGTCTACTCCAGCTGGTATTGCTATCGCTATCTCTTCTTCCTTTCGCGCGACACCAAAACCTTTACAGTCTTTACATTTTTCTCTAGGCACCTTACCTGTGCCATTACAATTGTCGCATCCGCGAACGCTTGTGATTGTCCCCAAAATAGAACGTTTTGTTTCGTGTACTTTTCCTTTACCATTGCAATTCTTGCATATATCCATCTCGGTTCCGTCTTTAGCTCCACTTCCTTTACAATCAGAACATTGCGAGACCTTTGTCAGAAGCACTTTTCGCTCCGTGCCAAATATCGCGTCACGAAACGACACTTCAAGGTCAATTGAAATATCTCTTCCGCGCTTTACCTTTTGTCTCTGTCCGCCGCCAAAAATATCTCCCAATCCTCCAAAGATATCTCCTATATCAAAGTCCTGCCCGGCAAATCCAGAAAAATCAAAACCTTGAGCGTCGTTGAAATCAAAACCGCCAAAACCCTGTCCAGCTCCTTGACCAGTGCCGCCACTTTCATTAAACACTCTCCCGTAAGCGTCATACTCTTGCCTTTTCTTTTCGTTTGAAAGCACGCCGTACGCCTCGCTAATTTCTTTAAACTTGGTCTCGTCTCCAGTGCCTTTGTCGGGATGATATTTGTGCGCGAGTTTTCTAAACGCCTTTTTTACTTCATCGGAGTTTGCTTTTTTGTCCACCCCCAAAATTTGATAGTAGTCTTTTTGCATATTTACTATTATATTACCCGATTTCTATATAAAAATCAAGCCCGCTTAGATTTAATCTAAGACGGGCTTTTTGTTATTTTTCATTTCATACATTTTTTTATCCGCTTTATTCAAGACAACGGACAATTCGTCATTTTTGTTCCAAACACTTATCCCCCATGAAAAATTCGGAAATGATTTATGTATTCTCTTTATTATATTTATTGCTCCTTCTTCTGTTGTAGACAGAAGCAATACAAATTCATCTCCGCCTATTCTTGCCAATATATCAAAAGAACGGATATATTCTAAGGCTGTTTTGGCAAATTCTTTCAAATAATTGTCTCCCGTTTCATGTCCATATGTATCATTTATTCTTTTTAGGCTATCTAAATCAATGAATATTAATATAAGCTCCTGTTCTAATCTTTGAGCTCTCTTATATTCACGATTTGCTACGCGAATAAAAGTATCTCTGGTTAATGCTCCTGTCAACTCATCTATTTTTGGCTCGATAATCTTTGGGTCCATAAACGCTTTTAATGCAGCTTTTAGTCTTTTTTTCACTTTAACTTACCTCCAAAAAATGTTTGAAATTTTAGGTCTAAAATCCACTATAAGTATATCAAAAAAAACGACTTTGTCAAGTACCGAGGCTGAATTAACACCTGAACCGCACCAAACACAAACCCGTGGTATAGAATAGTGTT
>JBBTTR010000031.1:0-3127 GCA_038064155.1 Patescibacteria group bacterium
ATGTTTTTGCTCAACCAGACCATAAATTTTTGTGTTTCGTAATTCAAGATATAATGTAGTATGACTTTTTATATTTCTGAATTTTTCTAATTTGATGATTGTTTAATTTTCTTCTTGCCATTTTTATATTAAAACAAAATCCCTAGGGATTTATTTTCCATGGCACTTCTTGAATTTTTTACCAGAACCACAGTAGCAAGGGTTATTCCGGCCTATCTTTTCGCCAGTTGGTGTATGAGTCTTTTCAGAAGTAATTACTTCTGTCTTTATCTTTGGCTCTAGCGCTTGTTTTGCTAGAATGCTACCTGATTTATGTACTTCCCGTACTTTTTGCATTTCTTGCGTAAAAGTATTTCCGCCTATATTTGGTAAAAGTCTTAATATATTATCATCTATGGACTCCTCCATATTTTTAAATAATTTCAATCCTTCCCTCTTATATTCTATAAGAGGGTCTCTTTGTCCATAGGCACGCAAATTAACACTTCCTCTTGTGTAATCCATCACTTCTAAATGCTCTACCCAAAGCATATCTATAACCTGTAGCGTCAATTTTCTAAATGCATTTAGAAACCGCTCTTCGCCAAGTTGCTCAATCTTTCCTTCTATTATCTTTTTCATTCCATCGTCGCCAGAAATTAGCTCATCAAGTTCATTTTTTATATCATCAGGAGCACCGAGCATTATATTCTTTCTTCTGTTATACACAGCGGAGCGCTGTTGATTCATAACATCATCATATTCAAGAATATGCTTTCGCGCGTCAAAGTTAAATCCTTCAATTTTTGTCTGCGCGCTTTCAAGAGCGCGCGTTATAAGAGAGTTTTGTATCGGCTCATCCTCTGCTATACCAAAACGTCCCATCATTTTCTTTATCATATCAGACGCAAAAACACGCATAAGTGAATCCTCAAGAGAAACAAAAAACTGTGTTTCTCCCTCGTCTCCTTGCCTTCCTGAACGCCCCCTTAGCTGATTGTCAATTCTCCTTGCTTCATGCCGTTCAGTGCCAAGTACAAACAAACCGCCTAGCTTTTTAACTTCTTCGTATTTTTCTTTAGACCCAGGGTTACCGCCAAGCTTAATATCCACCCCTCGTCCGGCCATGTTTGTGGCAATAGTAACCCTTCCTCTTATTCCGGCTTGCGCGATAACTTCACCTTCTTGCTCATGCTTTTTCGCGTTCAAAACTTCATGAGGTATTCCTTCGCGCGTCAGATACGCGCTTAAAAGTTCGTTTTTCTCAATTGACGCGGTGCCTATAAGCACTGGTTGACCCTTTTCATTAAGTTCTTTAACAGTTCTTGCGATAGCTTTAAACTTACCCTTTTCAGTCTGAAAAATGAGGTCCCCGTTATCAATCCTTTTTGTCTCCGCGTTTGTAGGAACAGCTATGGTATGAAGTCCATATACACTATAAAACTCCTCCTCTGACGTTAGTGCTGTCCCCGTCATGCCAGAAAGTTTGTCATACATTCTAAAGTAATTTTGGAATGTAATGGATGCAAATGTTCTAGATTCTCTCTGCACTTCTACTCCTTCCTTTGCTTCTATTGCTTGATGAAGTCCTTCTGACCATCGTCTGCCTGGTTGGAGGCGTCCCGTAAACTCGTCCACTATTACAATCTCACCATCTTTGATTACATAATCCTTATTCTTTTCAAATAAAGCTTTCGCGCGAACCGCGGTTTCTAAATGATGCACAAATTTAATTCCCTTTTCTGTATAAATGTTATCAATACCTAAAATCTTTTCCGCTTTTTCTATACCATCGTCAGTGAGCGATGCCGCGCGCATTTTTTCATCAACAGTAAAATCTTTATCTTTATTCATTTGACCCGCAATCTTAGAAAATTGCGCGTATAAATCGCCAGATTCCGCAGCTGGAGCTGAAATAATGAGAGGTGTTCTTGCTTCGTCTATCAATATAGAGTCTATCTCGTCAACTATCGCAAAATTATGCCCCCTTTGGCGAAGATTTGCCGGCTCAAATTCAATATTGTCCCTCAAGAAGTCAAAGCCAAATTCATTGTTTGTACCGTATGTAATGTCAGCAGCATAAGCTTCTTTTCTTGACACCGGACGCAAAAATTCATCAACAACCTTGAAAGAACCTGTTTCGTCACGCTTTTGGTCTAATTCTTTATGTTCTGGGTCGTATATAAAAGAAGCCTCGTGGTTAATAACACCAACAGAAAGACCTAGGAAATTATAAATCTGCCCCATCCATACGGCGTCACGCTTTGAGAGATAGTCGTTTACTGTAATCACATGTGCGCCTTTGCCAGATAACGCGTTTAAATACGCAGGGAGAGTTGCAACTAAGGTCTTTCCTTCTCCAGTTCTCATTTCCGCGATATTTCCTTGGTGCATTACAATACCTCCAATTAACTGAACATCGAAATGTCTTTGTCCTAAATTACGCTTTGCGGCTTCACGCACCACCGCATAAGCCTCTGGCAATAGCTCATCAAGTGTTTGCCCTTTTGAAATCCTTTCTTTAAATTCTATTGTTTTATTTTTTAGCTCACTATCTGAAAGCATAGAAATACTACCATCAAAAGAGTTTACTCGTAGGACAATAGGCCATATGGCTTTAAGAGCTTTTTTGTTTTCGTCTCCAAATAGTTTTTTTAATGAAAACATATAATAAATAAGTTTTAGAAACTTTATTTTACCACAAAAACAAAGGACTCTCAATGAGAGTCCTTTGTTTTTCGAAATTTCTGAAAAATAAATTATTTTCGTCGTCGAGCTTTTCGCTTTGGAGCAGCTTTTCTTTTAGCTGGTTTCCTCTTAGCAGCTTTTCTTTTAGCTGGTTTTCGCTTTGCTGCTTTTCTTTTTGTTGTTCGTTTCTTTGCTTGGGATTTAGCAGCTGCTTTTTTTCTTCTTTTTGCCATATTATTTTAATTGCTCAATTACAATTATATTGCCCTGAATTACAAAATAAATTTATAACTCAAAAGCGTTAGTAACAAAACAACAACAACTTCCGACCAATGCTTTCATTTTTAAAATTTATTTTTTAAAAATTAAAAATAAAAATGTTGCGTGTGTTTACTCATATTATCTAATACAAAAAAAGTTAAAACAATATTTTTTTGAAAAAAGTGTGGATAACTTTTGT
>JBBTTR010000032.1:0-3684 GCA_038064155.1 Patescibacteria group bacterium
CCTATTTGTGGACTATTCAGTAGGGTTTGGGTAACGTTTTTTGTGGCCTATAACGTATAATTTGCATTATTTCAGTTTTGTAGTATATTATATCTAACTTGCTTTTGGCGGGTTTTTCTTTTCACATTGTGAAAAGATGTTTGTTGAAGACTAATAAGCTGACGAAACTAAAAACTATAAGCTCATATGAGTACAATCAATCAATTAGTGAAGAAGAATAGAAAAAAGGAAAAAGCAAAGTCAAAGACTGTGGCTTTGGGGCGCGGTTTTAATACTTTAAAAAATAAGCCAATTTTTTATAATTCACCATTTAAACGAGGAGTGTGTATAAAAGTTATGACAAAGACTCCAAAGAAGCCTAACTCTGCTGTGCGAAAGGTGGCAAGGGTTCGACTTACGAACGGTATGGAGGTTACCGCGTATATCCCAGGTGTGGGACACAACTTACAAGAGCACTCGGTGGTACTCTTACGCGGTGGACGAGTAAAAGATATCGGTCTACGATATACTATTGTGCGAGGTAAGCTTGATGCTGGCGGTGTTGAAAACAGAAAAGTAAGCCGAAGTGTTTATGGAGCAAAGAAACCAAAGTAGAAATTAATTGCGTTAGCTTTAATGGCTTAAACAATTGTTTAAGAAAGCTAACGAAGCTAAAATTATGCGAAGAAAAATCAAAAAAAGAAAAGAAGTTGAAAAAGATTCAGTATATAAATCTGTTAAACTTGCTAAGTTTATCAACTATGTAATGCAAGATGGTAAGAAAAATACCGCGCGTAAAGTGGTGTACGATACGCTTGAAGAAATAAAAACTAAAGAAAAAACGGATAAACCAATAGTGCTTTTTGAAACAGCTCTTGATAATGTTAGTCCTAATATGGAAGTGCGTTCACGAAGGGTTGGCGGCGCTAACTATCAAGTGCCTGTAGAGGTGCGACCAGAGAGACGGCTTTCTCTATCAATGAGATGGGTTATAGAAGCGGCGCAATCAAAAAAAGGATCTCCAATGTATAAAAGACTTGCGGAAGAAATAATACTCGCAAGCAAGAACGAAGGCGGAGCTTTCAAAAAGAAAGAAAATGTTCACAAGATGGCAGATGCGAATAAAGCATTCGCTCATTTCGCTTGGTAATGGTAAATGACAAAGAAATTCTCAAAAAATCAATTCTTGCTCAGTTTTTATATTTAGTGTATATTATATTCAATTGGCCGAGAGGCCATTTTTAATTTATATATTTATGGAAAGGGATTATCCGTTAGAAAGAGTAAGAAATACTGGAATCATTGCTCACATTGATGCCGGAAAAACCACGACTACGGAGCGTGTGCTTTTTTATACTGGAGTATCACATAAGATAGGCGAGGTGCATGAGGGCACGACTGTGATGGACTGGATGGAGCAAGAGCGGGAGCGAGGTATTACTATTACATCTGCCGCTACAACTGCATTTTGGACTCCAACATATGCGGACAAAACAGATGATAGTAAAAAGTATCGTTTTAATATAATTGACACACCAGGGCATGTGGACTTCACTGTTGAAGTAGAGCGTTCTTTAAAGGTGCTAGACGGAGGGGTTGTGGTGTTTGACGGAGTTGCTGGAGTGGAACCGCAGTCTGAAACAGTATGGCGACAGGCGGACAAATATAATGTGCCAAGAATTTGTTTTATAAATAAAATAGACAGAACAGGCGCAAGTTTTGAGAGGTCTTACAAAACTATACTAGATAGACTTACAAAAAATGCAGTACGAATGCAGATTCCAATCGGCGAGGAAGAAAAACTTGAAGGAGTAATAGACTTACTTAAAATGAAAGCGTATTATTTTGAAGGTCAGATGGGTATTGATGTACGAGAAGATGAAGTTCCAGAAAATTTGAAAGCCGAAGCTGAAAAATTGCGTAGTGAACTTGTTGAGAAAGCCGTTGAAGACGATGATGTTCTTACTAATGATTACTTGGAAGGAAAAGAGATTCCAATAGATGTTATAAAGGGCGCTATAAGAAAATCAACTATTGCAAACAAATTTGTACCAGTATTTACAGGTTCAGCACTTAAAAATAAAGGCGTTCAGCTTGTACTAGATGGTGTTGTAGATTACTTGCCGTCACCACTTGATATACCACCTGTGAAAGGAATTGACCCAAAAACAGAAGAGGAGATAGAAAGAAAAGCTTCAGATGATGAGCCCTTTGCGGCGCTTGCTTTCAAACTTCAGACAGACCCATTCGTAGGACAGCTTACTTATTTCCGTGTGTATTCAGGTACTCTGGAGTCTGGTTCTTATGTATACAATACAACAACAGGAAACAAAGAACGAATCGGACGAATACTACGTATGCATGCTAACTCTCGCGAAGAGGTAAAGAAAGTTTTTACAGGAGAAATAGCCGCGGCGGTAGGACTTAAAGACACAAGAACATCCGACACACTTTCTGATGAAACAAATCAGATTGTTCTAGAGAGGATTGAATTTCCAGAGCCTGTGGTAAATCTAAAGATAGAACCAAAAACAAAAGCTGACCAAGAAAAAATGGGTATTGCTCTTAAGAAACTCTCAGACGAAGATCCTACATTTAGAATAACTTCAGACTCTGAAACACTTGAAACTATTATTTCCGGAATGGGTGAGCTACATTTGGACATTATTGTTGACCGAATGAAGAGAGAGTTTGGTGTGGAGGCAAATGTTGGCAAGCCACAAGTCGCGTATAAAGAAACAATCCAGAAGGAAGCGGAGGCAGAGATAAAATACATAAAGCAATCAGGCGGTCGCGGACAGTATGGGCATGTGAAGCTTAGGGTCAAGCCACTCGAAGCTCTTGAAGAAGGCGCTAAAATTCCTAAAAATATTAAACGAGAAGAAGGTTTTGAGTTTATCAATAGTATTAAAGGCGGGGTTATCCCCATTGAGTTCATTCCAGCTGTTGAAAAAGGTGTTAAAGAAGGTATGCAACGTGGAGTTGTGGCAAAGTTCAAACTTGTTGATATTTCAGTAGAACTCTTTGATGGTTCATTTCACGATGTTGACTCATCTGAAATTGCCTTCAAGATTGCTGGTTCACAAGCATTCCAAGAAGCTGCCAAACATGCAAAACCAGTAATTCTGGAACCGATTATGAAGGTTGAGGTTGTAACACCAGAAAAATTCATGGGTGATGTGACAGGAAATTTGAGTTCAAAGCGCGGACAGATTGAAGGTATGGAAGATAGGGGAATGCTTAAGGTTATTAATGCAAAAGTTCCGCTCTCGGAAATGTTTGGCTATACGACAATACTTCGCTCAATGACAGAAGGACGCGCGTCATCCACTATGGAATTTGACCATTATGAAGTAGTGCCAGCAAATGTAGCGCTAGAAATTGTAGAAGCGAGGAAGTAAGAAATAAATAAAACCCCATGAATTAACTCTAGAGTTAATTCGGGGGTTTTTATATACAATAAATATACTATTGTATATACTTTGGTATATAAACACACAAACAATACATAATTCTCAAGCATAGATAAATTACCGTATTGTCCTACGATATTGATATGGTCTTCGTCTATACTGATTTCATAAAAATGTTCTAAACCGAGTTTAGAACATTTTTATAGTAAATATAAAATATAAATTTTGAACCATACATACTATGCCAATATACTGGAATAGTTGCCACGCCGCGCGTTATGTTACCCTTTAA
>JBBTTR010000033.1:0-2664 GCA_038064155.1 Patescibacteria group bacterium
CATCCATTTTTGTATTTTATATTTACTAGAAATTAGGAATTGCAAGCCGGAAGAAAGGTGCCCGTGGCACATTTCTGAGGCGGGGTCGCGAGTGCTTAGTAGATTTTGAGTTTTGCGAAAAATATACTTAGCAACTTGTGACCAATTCCTAGCTCCGCAACAAGAATACAAAAATGGGTGCCTGTTTTAGACATCCATTTTTGTATTTTATATTTACTAGAAATTAGGAATTGCAAGCCGGAAGAATGTTTTTTACCGTGACAAATTCCTGGCTTTATTAAATAAACTCAAACTCCTCAAACACTTGCTTGTATAGATCAATGACTCGTCTCACTTCCCTTTTTGTCAAAACATGGTCAGAGCCAGCGTGCGCAATATTATTTCGCACTTTATGAGCATCCCATGCTTTGTCTAGTGTGTTAAAATCACTTCTCTCAATTTGTTTTAATTTTTCTCCAAGTCCTTCGCCTTTGTATCCCATTATATCCACCATATCGTCTAACATCGTATCCGCTTCAAGTATTGCGAGTCGCCAGTCGCTTTCGTTTTCAGATGACGCAAGGTCAACAAGTCTGTTCCATTTTTTTCTTTTTATATCTTCCGTCCCTTTTGGAATTATAATTTCATCCATCTCTTCGCTTTCTTCCATTCTTATCTGACGTATGCGCACTACTATATAAATTATGCCCGCAAATAAAAGTAATGATATGACTATTGAAAATGGGCGAATTTTATCCAAAAAACTAAAGTCTCCACTAAATCTACATGTATTTATTATACAATCGTATATTATTAGATAAACATATTCTAGATTTAAAAATGTTAGTATTGAATCCATGTCTAATTTGAGAAATCTTTCCCTATACTAAACAGTATATCCTCTCTACCGTGATTTGCCATTATTTGAAATCCCACAGGTAAATCTTTTCCGTCTCTTATGACTTTCCCGGATGGAACTGATAATGCCGGTATACCGGTAATATTCGCGGGTGTTGTAAATATATCAGACAAATACATTGAAAGCGGGTCTTTTTTCTCCCCTATTTTAAATGCGGGTGTTGGAGATGTTGGCGTTATAATTACATTCACATTTTCAAACGCTTTATCAAAATCAGATTTTATAAGTTCACGAACAATGTTTGCTTTGTTGTAATACGCGTCATAATAACCAGACGAAAGCACATGCGTGCCAAGTATCATTCTTCTTTTTACTTCAGCGCCAAAACCGACTTCGCGTGTTTCAAGATAATTCCCCAATAAATCTTCTCCTTCTTTACGGAGTCCATATTTAATACCATCAAATCGCGCAAGGTTGGTAGACGCTTCCGCGGGCATAATGACATAATAAACAGCAAGGGAATACTTTATATTTGGTAAGCTTATCTCTTTTACTTCATATCCGAGAGATTTAAGCTTTCTCACAGACTCATTAAAATTCTCAAGAACATCTTCGTCTATGCCTTCTTTCATAAAGTGCTTTGGAATACCTATCTTAAATTTTTCTTTTTTGTTTTGTTTTTTATAAAAATTATCCGGAACAGACGTGCTGTCCATTTTGTCGTACCCTTTTATAGCATCAAATAAAATTTCCACATCACTTACGGATTTACCTATTGGACCAATCTGCTCAAGCGATGAACCCATTGCTATCAAACCATATCTTGATACCGCTCCATATGTCGGTTTAAGCCCAACAACACCGCAAAAACTCGCCGGCTGACGAACAGAGCCTCCTGTATCAGAGCCTAGAGACGCGAGCGCTCCATTTAGAGCAACAGCCGCCGTAGAGCCGCCTGAAGAACCGCCTGGAACACGACTTAGGTCATGAGGATTTTTTGTTGTGCCATACGCGGAGTTTTCCGTTGAACCTCCCATCGCGAATTCATCCATATTTGTTCTTCCAATAAATACCACTCCTTCGTCTTTTAGTTTTTTCACCACTGTCGCATCATATGTTGCCTTATAATTTTCAAGAATTTTTGAAGCCGCGGATGTTATCTTCCCTTCATTTAAAATATTATCTTTAAGCGCTATTGGTATACCAGTAAGAACAGAGATATTTTTTCCGCTCTTTATTCTATCATCTGCTTTTTTTGCCTGCTCTAACACATCGTCGTAAACTTCAAGATATGAATTAATTTCACCGTCTTTTTCTTTAATATTTTTTAAACATTCTTTTGCAAGCTGTACAGCGGAAAAATCCCCGTTTATTAGGTGCTTATGAGCTTTTTGTATATCTAATTTTTCTATTTTTATCTTATTCATATTCAAAATTCATAATTTCTGATTCATTTACAATATCTTCTTTACCTTTATATAATCTCCTTCTCTTTCTGGAGCTTCACTTAAAATCTTTTTTGTATACACCCCGCTTTTATGCGGTTTTTCATCCTCTCGCGTAATATTACAAAGGTTAGACCTTTGTAGCGATAAAGGTTTGGCTTTTGTTGATATACTTAAAGAGACTTCCTGGATTTCTGACACATAATCTAAAATAGACTCAATGTCTATTTTGAGTCCTTTTTTTTCCTCTTCTGAGAGCTTAATTCTCGCCAAATCTCCTAATTTTTCTATTTCTTTATCACTAATTTTCATATTATGATTATAACATAACTATGAATTACGAAACACAAAAATTTAGGTCCTCGGGTCGCAAAATCTCTT
>JBBTTR010000034.1:0-8824 GCA_038064155.1 Patescibacteria group bacterium
AAAATGTTTTTGCTCAACCAGACCATAAATTTTTGTGTTTCGTAATTCAAGATATGATAAGTAAAATTTCTAACGGAATGAAAATAAAGCATAAATACAATCGTGGCTTGGGGCTAATGGAAATTGTTATAGGGACGGCAATAATATCATTGTCTCTCGTAGGGCTTGTAACAGCTTTCAATGTATTTATGCGTACAGGATTTTCAAATACAAATAAAATACAAGCCGCGTATATTATGGAGGAGGGTGTTGAAGCTGTTAGATATCTAAGAGACAGCGGGTGGTCTTCAAATATAAGTGCCTTAACTTCTGGAGTGCCATATTATCTTTTGTTTGATGGGTCTGATTGGGACACAACTTTAACAAAAGTTTTAATTGATAATAAATTTGAAAGAAATGTAACAATTGCAGATGTATATCGTCGCGATTCCGATGATGACATAGTGGATGTATCATCTGCTGACCCAAAAACACTTGACTCTAATACCATAAAAGGAACCGTGAAGGTGTCGTGGGAGGGTTCTGGAAGCGCGCAGAATGAAATAAGCACAGTAGTGTATTTCACTGACTTTTTCAATAATTAATTATATGAAATATAAAAAGCACAAAACAAAAGGATTTTCACTACTTGAGTCGCTTGTATACATGGCAATACTTTCTTTGATGACAGTCATTATAATCAATATACTTGTCTCTACCGCAAAGGCGTACAATATACTGCGACTCGCAAGGAGTATAAATAATTCAGCCATCACTTCTCTTGAAAGAATGACACGTGAGATAAAATCGGCAGATAACATCTCTATGGCAGACAGCACTTTCGGTACTCACCCCGGAAAGTTAAAGATAAATATATCAGCTGATACAAAAGAGTTTTATATTGATAATGGAACCCTTAAGATAAAAGAAACAGGTGTTGATAAAGGAGCTCTTACACTGGATGGTGTTTCTGTTGATAATCTAGTATTTCGTAATCTTGATAACGGAACTTCAAAAGCGGTTCGTATAGAGATGACTCTCTCTGGAACACATAGGAATATTACAAACACAAAGAAATTTTATTCCTTTGTGGTACTTAGGAATTAATATATGAATCCCATACAAAATAATTTAAATAAATATTTTAACAAAAACTCTGCGAGGGTTATTTCGTATGGGATGAAATTAAGATATAGAGATAAAAGACATTCAAATAGCGGGCAAGCAATGATGATTGCGGTAATGTTTTTTCTTGCGGGGAGCCTTATAGTTTTGGGAGGAGCTACTTCACCAGTTTTAAAGGATGTGAAGATTTCACGCGACATAGAAAAGTCAAAACAAAGTATCTATCTTTCAGAAAGCGGGTTGGAGGATGTAGTATATCGTGTTAAAAACAATATGAATTTTTCTAATACAGAAAGTTTGGTGATAGGCGATATAACCGCGACAACAACTATCGCAGTTGTTGGTGATAAAAGAGAGATTGTGTCTGCAGGGTACAAAGATAATGTTGTAAGAACCACAAAAGCCATTATTTCAGAGGGCAATAATACTTCATTTGATTATGTTTTGCAAAGCGCCGCTGGTGGCATAGAGATAAATGATGAGGCTTATGTATCTGGGGATGTTTTTTCAGACACGGCGATTGAAGGGGAGTTTTCAAATACGATTACCGGAAACGCCATATCGGCAGGACCAAGCGGTCTTATAAGAAATATACATATAACAGGAAGTGGATATGCTAACACCATAGCTAGTTCAACTATTGATGGGAACGCGTACTATCAGAGTATATTTGGAACAAGTGTTGGGGGGACATCATATCCAGGAAGTCCAGACCAGGCATTGGGTACAATGCCGATTTCAGATTCTTCTATAGAAGATATGGAAACTAATGCTCAAAATGGAGGTGTGATAAACTCACCGTGTCCTTATATAATAAATTCAAACACAACAATAGGTCCAGTTAAGGTTAATTGTAACCTTGTAATACAAGATAGCGCGATAGTTACACTAAGTGGGAATGTGTGGGTTGTTGGAAATCTTCTTATTGGCAGTTCAACTCCAATAGAAAAATCAGCAACTGTAAAAATATCCCAGTCTATCGGGAGTAAGAGTATTGCAATTATCGCTGACAATCCTTCAGACAGAGAAAACAGCGGTACTGTTTCAATTAAAAACAGCGCGATATTTGAAGGTTCTGGTTCCGCTGGTTCTTATGTAGTCGTGATTTCGCAAAATAATAAAACAGGAAGTGACGAAGCGATTGAGGTTAAAAACAGCGCCCGCGGAGATTTGTTTGTATATGCATCTCACGGCAAAGTATTAATCAAAAACAGCGCTTTTATAAATGGAGCAGTTGGATATGAGGTTGAGGTTAAAAATAGCGCGCACATAGATGCTGATGCAGACCCGGTAAACATACCGTCCACCGGTGGCTCTGGTGGCGAGTTTAGCTTAGATAGCTGGCTTGAGATTTAAGAGACAGCTTTTTTAAGCGTACTCCTTATAAATTTCTGTGTTTTAATACCACGATTTTTTGCTTCTTTTTGTACTATTTTATACAGACTCCCCGGTAAATGTAAACTTATCAAGTAACTTTAAATTTAAAAATGTTCTAAACCGAGTTTAGAACATTTTTACTAATTCTTGGTAACATTATTAGATGAGGTCATACGCTTATCGGTCGTGATTTAGGTAATAATTCAAAATAAACATCAATCTTTAGCCCTGCATTTTGTCAAATCATTGACGGATGCAGGGTTTTTATATTTACTTATGTTAAGATATAAATATGTCTAAAAACAAAAAATTAATAATAGCCAATTGGAAATTAAATCCAAATTCATTAAAAGAAGCAAAGAAGCTTTTCTCTGATATTAAAAAAACCGCAAGCAAAACTTCAAAAATCCAGACCGTAATATGTCCGCCTTTCGTTTATATAAATGAACTTAATAAGATGTATTCAGGACATAGGATTGAAATTGGCGCGCAAAATGTATTCTGGGAAAACAAAGGAAAATACACAGGAGAAATTTCGCCATCCGCGCTCAAAAGCGTTGGCGCAAAGTATGTGATTGTCGGACATTCAGAGGCAAGAGCGCTCGGTGAAAGTAATGCGGATGTAAATAAAAAAGTAAACATAGTACTTAAAACAGGACTCAAGGTTGTTTTGTGTATTGGTGAAAGTAAAAGAGATTCACAAGCGCTTTATCTGAAATTCTTAAAAGAAGAACTTGAAAGCGCTCTTTCTGATGTCCCGAAAAATCATCTTAAAAATCTAATTATCACATATGAACCAATTTGGGCGATAGGTAAAACTGCCGGCGATGCTGTTTCTCCACACCAAATGTACGAAATGTATATTTTCATAAAGAAAATTCTTACAGAATTGTACGGAAAATTTTCTGCAAGTAATGTGCCCATTATATACGGCGGTTCAGCTGAACCGGGTAATGTTGAAGAACTACTAACGCAAGGTGAGGTGGATGGTTTTCTTGTGGGACATGCATCACTTGAAGCACAGCAGTTTAATGAGATTTTAAAAATTACAAACTCTTTTTAATTATGGGACTAAAAGATATACGGGAAGTTAAAGATTTGAAAGGAAAAAAAGTGCTTCTTAGAAGTACCCTAGATGTTCCTACTAAGAATGGGAAAATAATTAATAATTTTCGATTGAGGAATTCTCTAAAAACTATTAATTTCTTAAAAGAGTCTGGAGCAAAAACAATACTTATTGGACATATAGGAAGAGGTGAGGATGTGTCGCTGTTTCCTGTGTATGAATATCTTAAAACTCAAATATCACTCTCTTTCACCCAAGAGGTTTTAGGAGAAAAAACTAATACTACAATAGAGCAAATGAATGACGGAGATATTGTACTTCTTGAGAATCTACGAAAGCACAAAGATGAAGTAACAAATAATGATGAATTTGCAAAAGCGCTCGCGTTACTTGCAGATGTTTATGTAAATGATGCGTTCTCTGCATCACATAGAGAACACGCATCGATTATTGGAGTACCAAAGTATTTAGACAGTTTCGCAGGAATTTTATTTCAAGAAGAATTAAAAAAATTGTCAGAAGCGCTCAACCCGCCATCGCTATCGCTATGTATTTTAGGCGGAGCGAAATTTGCCACAAAAGAGCCATTAATAGAGAAGTTATTAAATATTTATGACAAAATTTTTATATCAGGGGCTATTGCTAATGATTTTTTTAAGTGTAAAGGTTTTAACATAGGAAGGTCTTTAATTTCAGATATAGACATTGATATAGAAGAACTGATAAAAAATGAAAAAATAATGATACCGATTGATGTTACGGTTGAAAATAATGAGGGGGTTATTGTAAAAAAACTAAACGAAGTATCAGATGATGATAAAATCGTGGACGCTGGTCCAGAAACTATAGAAAAACTTTCAAAATTAATTAATGATGCGAGATTTATTTTATGGAATGGACCACTTGGAGAATATGAAAGAAGTTTTGGAAAATCAACGGAAGCTGTTGCGAAAATGGTTGCAGAATCGCAAACCAAGACTCTAATTGGTGGAGGGGATACTATTGCATCAATAGAACATCTCGGACTTGATGATAAATTTTCATTTGTTTCAACAGGCGGTGGAGCAATGCTCCAGTTTCTTTTAAATGGTACGCTGGTTGGGATAGAGGCGCTTAAAGATTAGCTTTTATTTTCTCTGCATTTCCTTCAAAATCTTTTTTGTCGCCTTTTGATTCCTGTGGGTCAGGGAAAAGCCAAGTGTGTGCATGAGGCACTTCTTCACCTGTAACTCTTGACCAAATTGAATCAGTGCCGAATGTTCCCTGCATTGCTTTTGCAATTTTTTGCACAACCGCAGAGTAATCGCAATAATTTGGGCTGGACTCATTACAAGTTGGTATATCCCACACAAAGCGGTAATGTTTTTTAGGAATTACTTGTACATGCCCAGGTGATCGTGGGTTGATATCTAAAAAGGCAAGGAAATGTTCATCCCAATACACTTTATGCGACGAAACTTCTCCACTTATTATTTTACAAAATAGACAATCATTCATACTTTCTATTATATGATAAAATACATAGATGTCTAAATATCCTCCTCGGGAAAAGATATCGGAAAGCGATCTCAAAGGGCTTTCAGAATATCCAGAGCTGACGAAGCAACTTCTTTTTTATCGTGGTATTAAAACCGCAGAGGATGCGCGAGAATTTCTTAATCCAAATTATGATAGTCATGTACACGACCCATTTCTTTTAAAAGATATGGACAAGACTGTAAAAAGAATTCTATCCGCGATAGATAAAAAAGAAAAAATAATAATATATAGTGATTATGATTGCGATGGCATACCTGGAGGTGTGGTGCTCCATGATTTTTTTAAAAAAATTGGATATAAAAATGTAAGAAACCATATACCTCACAGACACGACGATGGTTATGGTTTTCATATTTCTGCTATTGAAGAGTTTACGAAAGAAGGTGTTGGTTTAATTATTACAGTTGATTGTGGTATTACAGATGTTAAATCAGTTGCCCGCGCAAACAAACTCGGTGTTGATGTAATAATCACCGACCATCATCTGCCCGCTGAGAGATTGCCGCAAGCGTATGCTGTCATAAATCCAAAACAAAATGGCGATAAATATCCGTATAAAGATATATCTGGCGCAGGAGTAGCATTTAAGCTTGTACAAGGACTTATAAAAAAAGGAAACTTTGATATTAAAGAAGGTTGGGAGAAGTGGCTATTGGATATGGTTGGGCTCGCTACAATTGCGGATATGGTAGAGCTTAAGGGAGAGAACAGAGCTTTTGCACACTACGGTTTGAAAGTGCTTCGCAAATCACCGCGTGTTGGTCTTATGAAACTTTGTAGAGAAATAAAAGTAAACCAAAAAGAAATAACAGAAGATGATATTGGCTTTATGATTGCTCCTCGCATCAATGCGGCGTCTCGTATGGACATGCCGTACGACGCATTTAAGCTTCTTGTGACAGAAGATGAAATTCAGGCAGATGAACTCTCTGTATATCTCAATAAAATAAATGACGAGAGAAAAGGAATAGTTGCGGGAATTGTAAAAGAGATAAAGAAAAAGATTATAAAAATCGGGAATTTAAAAAATGTAATAGTAATGGGGAATCCTAATTGGAAGCCAGCACTTTTAGGGCTTGTTGCAAATTCTATAGCTGAAGAATACGACAAGTCGGTGTTTCTTTGGGGAAGAGACGGAGGGGACATACTTAAAGGGTCTTGTCGTTCAAATGGCACTGTGAACTTAGTAAATATGATGAAAATAGCGAAAGATACATTTATTGAATATGGCGGACATTCATATGCTGGAGGCTTTTCTATTACAACTAAGAATGTTCATACGCTTGAACAAACATTAAATAGTTTATATAAGAAAGCTGTGGCAAATTATGATAATGATTCTGAACTAATCCATATAGACAAGACATTAGAGATTGATGATGTAAATTGGAATACATACAAAACAATAGAGCAACTTGCACCATATGGGATTGGAAATCCGAAACCACTTTTTTTGTTTAATGATATTGAAGTTTATCGAGTAAGTCATTTTGGAAAAGAAAAAAATCATTTAAAGTTTGAATTTAAAAAAAGCGATGGCAAAGTCATTTCCGCAATTGCATTCTTCAAAACTAGTAAAAGTTTTGATACAAACTTAGAGAAAGGCAGTAAAATAAATTTAGTAGCGACAATGGAAAAATCAATGTTTAGAAATTTCCCGGAATTGCGTTTAAGAATTGTTGATGTTATTTAAAATCAAGGAGTAAAGCGACTATGATTTTTATAATCCATTTCTTTTGCCAGCCTGAAGCTGGATAAGGAGGCGGGTTGAGGATCGAAAATACTAATGTTAAAATACAATTATGAATAAAATAATCATCTTTACGGACGGCGGCTCGCGTGGTAACCCCGGTCCTGCGGGAGTTGGCGTTGTTATTACAGGAAGTAACGGAAAAGTTTTGAAAGAAGCGTCAAAATTTCTTGGTGAGGCGACAAATAACTTCGCAGAATATGAAGCGGTAATTGTAGGGCTTCAAACACTTAAGAAAATATTTAGTGGGGATAAATTAAAAGAACTTGATATTGAAATCAAACTTGATAGCCAGCTTGTTGCTGAACAACTCTCTGGCAGGTATCAGATAAAAGAAGAATCGCTCTTCGGACAGTTCATAAAAGTTCACAATATGCAGGTGAAAGATTTCTCAAAAATTACATTCACTTACATCCCTCGTGAGCAAAACAAAGAAGCAGACCGTCTTGCAAACGAAGCTATGGACTCTGCTTGATTACACTGTTTAAATGGAACAAAATTCTTTATATATACTAATCGGAGGGTTTGCAGTAGGAATATTATTTCGATCTTTTTTCAATCTTGGATTTTCATTTCCGATTTTCTTAATCGCACTATCTGGTGTGATTTTTCTTTTACATTATTTGAGTTATCCCAATAAAGGGAAACCCTTTGTAGTGGCGGTTTTTATACTTTCTGCCGGTGTCGGAGTGTTGCGGTTTGATGTTGCTGATTTAGATAAAGGTAATGTTGTGCTTGATGAAGTGGTAGGACAGGAGGTCGTGTTAGAAGGGATTATTGTAGATGAGCCGGATGAAAGGGATAATAATACAAGGTTAATTGTCATCCTTGAATCGCTAATCACTGAAGATAAAAAATCTAATCAAAGTCCGATGGTCAATCCATGGGTCACTATTGGACATAATAAAGCAATTATCACAGCAGATATACACCCGAGGTTTTCATATGGTGATAAGGTGAAGATAGAGGGGGAATTAAGAAAACCTAAGAATTTTATAGATGATGATGGCGATATATTTGATTATGTTTCGTACTTGGACAAAGACAAAATTTTCTATCAAATGTTCTATCCGCGATTAGAGCTTATAGAAAGTGGCGGAGGCAATCCTGTAAAGAGAACTTTATTTGCGTTTAAGCGAGGATTTTTGGAAAAAGTCGGAAGAGTAATCCCAGACCCCCAAAGCTCTCTCCTTGGCGGTCTCGTAGTCGGCGCGAAACAATCGCTCAGTGAGGATTTGCAAGAAGATTTCAGAAAAACTGGAATAATTCATATCGTAGTCCTCTCTGGTTACAATATAACAATTGTCGCAGAGGCTATAATGCGTCTCTTTTATTTTTTACCTTATGTGTTTGGTGTTTCAATTGGCGCGATTGCCATTATATTTTTTGCAATTATGACAGGTGGTTCGGCGACCATTGTTCGCGCTTCCATTATGGCGATTTTTGTGCTTATCGCGCGCGCGACAAAAAGAACGCAAACTATAACTCGCGCTCTATCCGTCGCCGGATTTTTAATGCTTTTGCACAATCCGAAAATTTTGGTTTTTGACTCTTCTTTCCAACTTTCATTTATGGCGACTGTCGGGCTTATTTATTTAGCGCCAAAGATAGAAAAATATTTTCATTTTATTCCGACGAAATTTCAGTTTAGAGAGTTTGCCACGGCGACAATAGCTACACAAATCTTTGTCTTACCTATGATTTTGTATAAGATTGGGACGCTCTCTCTTGTCGCGCTTCCCGTTAATCTTTTAATTTTGGTATTTATACCAATCACGATGCTTTTTGGGTTTATAACCGGCATGGTTGGTTTTGTCTCAACATTTTTCTCACTTCCGTTTGCATTTATAACAAACGCGCTTCTGGTGTATCAGTTAAAAGTTGTTGAAATTTTTGCGTCTCTTCCATTTGCGTCGATTGAAGTGAATTTTTTTCCTGTTTGGATGGTAATTTTGGTTTATTTGATTTACGGAGTGTTTATGTGGAGG
>JBBTTR010000034.1:8924-13192 GCA_038064155.1 Patescibacteria group bacterium
CATCTGCGCCTCCTTCGCAATCTTGCGCATCGTCTTTACGACATTTACAGGGTCTTTCCCAATAGTCGTCTCCTCCGACAACATAATCATATCTGCGCCATCAAGTATCGCATTTGCAACATCCGTGACTTCCGCGCGCGTTGGGCTTTTCTCCGTAACCATTGATTTGAGCATCTCTGTCGCAACAATCACCGGCTTTCCAGCATCGTTTGAAAGTTCCACAATTGTTTTTTGCGCAAATGGAACTTTCTCCATTGATATTGAGTTTGCCAAGTCTCCACGCGCAACCATTATAATATCAGATACTTGTATAATACTTTTAATATTCCGCAATGCTTCTTTTGTCTCTATTTTTGCAATTATTGGAATATCACTTTTTTCTTTTTTAAGAAATTCTCTAAGACGTAGAATATCATTCTTATCTTTTACATCAGAGAGAGCGACCAAATTAATTTTTTGCTCAAGTCCGAACAAGAGATCTTTTTTATCTTTTTTTGTGAATGTTTTTGAGACTTTTTTGAAACTATGAGTTTTTCCGGTTTGCACTCTTGGACCTGAAAGATCCTGAAGGATTGGCATATTTTTATTTACGGCGCGTATGTTTGCTATAAGTTTAGCGTGGCTTTTATGTGTGCCGTGCGAGAAATTAAGACGCGCAATATTTGCGCCAGCTTTTATCATCTTTGATATTGTTTTGGCGCTTGAACTTGACGGCCCTATTGTTGTAATTATTTTTATCATAATTTGAAATGCAATAGCCCGCGGGAAGCTAAACAAGTTTCCTACGGATTTAAGTTATTACTCTACACAGTTTTATTAAACCTCTCTTCCACAACCCTCCAGTCGGTATTATCCAGGAAGGCGTCAATGTATTCATCTTTCTCACTCGGAAGATAATCCACCATAAATGCATGCTCCCACATATCCATCGCAAGGAGTATGGGTATTCCAGCAAGTGTCCCGAGTTCATGGTCGCTTGTCCACGCAATATGCGGAGTTTTTCCTTTAGGGTCCCAATACAGAACTGTCCATCCAATACCTCGGCTTTTGCCGACTGCTTTAAAGTGTTCTATGAATCCATCCCATGAACCGTATTTTTCAGACAATGCTTTAACAAGTTTGGAATTTTTGTCTACTTCCCTCGCGTCTCCTTGAAGCGCGCTGAAGTAATATTCATGCATTCGCATGCCATCAAATTCAAAACTAAAACGTCTGCGAAGTTCCGCGACAACATAATCATCTCCATTAAGTTCCTGAATCTTCTCACGAATAAGGTTCACATGTTTTACATATCCAGCGTATAGTCCTAAATGAGCTTGAATTTGCTTTTCGGAAATGCCGTCAAGCGTTCCCATATCAAACTGTTGTTCTTGGTATGTCATATAAAGGCATTATATAATTTACTAATGCTAAATGCAAAAAAGAGATCTAAGCTATATCTATTAAGCGGGCTTTTGATAATAAATATTTTTATTTGGTCTGTAATTTTGGGAGCCCAGAGTGATAAACTCACTATTGCATTCTTAGATGTCGGGCAAGGAGACGCTATTTATATAGAGGCGCCAAATGGCAATCAAGTTCTAATTGATGGAGGCGCGAACAAAAAAGTATTGCGGGAGTTAAGCAAAGTTATGCCTTTTTATGATCGTTCCATTGATGCGATAATAGCGACACATCCAGACAAAGACCACATAGGCGGATTGCCCGATGTTTTAGCGAGATACAAAGTTGATATTGTATTGGATTCAGGCAAAGAAGGAGAGAGCGCAACATACAAAGAACTTTATAGATTGGTAAAAGAAGTTGGTATAGAAAATATTCAAGCAAGGCGCGGGATGGTAATAGTGTTAGACGACGACGCACATTTAAATATCTTATTTCCAGATAGAGATGTCTCCGGAGTTGAGAGTAATACTGCTTCAGTTATAGCGCAACTTGTTTACGGCGAAACAGAATTTATGTTAACTGGCGACTCACCAAAGACGATTGAAGAATATTTGGTGATGTTGGACGGCGAGAATTTAGAGAGTGATGTTTTAAAAGCGGGACATCATGGCTCTAAAACCTCAAGCGCGGAGTCATTTTTGGGAAATGTTGCGCCAAAGTATTCCATAATTTCCGCAGGCAAAGATAATAAGTACGGTCATCCGCACGAAGAAGTAATTGACGCGCTAAATCAATTTGGTTCCGTGATACTGAGTACGCAAGATGATGGAATGATAGTTTTTGAGTCAGATGGAGAGAATGTTTTCATAAAATAAAATTTTGAAACATATTATATCCATGATAATGACAATGTTTCGATTAATCGAAACATTGTCAAATCAAGTAAATTTTATTTCCTCTATTTATTTTGCGGGAAGAATTCATCAAGCCATTTCCACCTATTCCTGCCCATTTCTGGCATACCCATACGTACAAACACCTCAAGTTCCATCCAGAATTTATCATGATATTTCTTCTTTTGAATCACCTTTGCTATAGAAGGATACTTTCCATTTTCTATATCCAATTCCATTTTGGATGTTGTGGAAGAACTTAGACGAAGTAACTTACTTACTTTATATGTAGAGATGCTTTGCGCAATCATTAATAATCCGGCAAGTCTTTTTGCAAACATGATTTTTTCTGTCGGAGTAAATAATTCTTCAATGAACAATGATCCACTCTTGCCACGCAGATCAACTATAGTTTTCGTGAAACGATTATGTATTTTATCTAAAACCTCCTTTCCTAATTTCTTTTTTGATATACGCGTCATACTAAAATAATACCATAATGTTTCGATTAATCGAAACATTATAACATTATATTAAATTGGATTTTCAGTGTTAAAATAAATTATGATAATCTAAAGATAGGCGCGAATATAGTTATTTTTTAATCAGACCTTTATATTGAAAGGAAATAAAAATGACAAAAATCTTGTTTAAAAAAATTTATGGCAAAGATTCTCAAGGTCTCTTTAATTGCGAAATTCATTCTATTGTTGAGGAAAAAATTGGACAAAAATTACAATACGGAAGGTCTACTGAAAAGACCTTTTAATAAACAAAAAACCGGATAAGTAATCTATGGTTTTTATATAAGCCCCGCTTCTTTGAGTGTTTTATACGCGCCGTTCTTTTTGATAGTTTTGATCGCTTTTGTTGATATCTCAAGAGAAATGCTTTTTTTAAGCTCGGGGATATAGATTTTCTTTTTTTGGAGATTTGGGTGCCTTCGCACTTTTCCGACAGGTTTAAAATGGGTAGCACGAACACGGTTGCAGTATCTGCCAGCCATCTTTGAACCTTTTTGAGTTATTGGGCAAGTTTTCATGATAAATTTTTAAGAAATAAAATGACTATAAAAATTATCACCTCTTTTTTGCCAGCAATAAGCTGGAAAAGGAGGCGAGTTTTGGTATTTATAATTTCAATATGTTATCATTGAAATGTTTATTTTGCAATTGCTTTATCATTAATTCACTTAACCCGCTCTTTATCGCTAAACGCGCAAAAAGAGGGTGTTGGCGTTTTTTTGAAACTCATTTCATTTGTTAAGAAAATCTACCATGCAACCCGACTTTATTTTTACAATAGCGATACTTATATTTTCTGTCGTGATACACGAAGTATCACACGGTTACGCCGCCAACTATCTTGGCGACCCGACGGCGCGTCTTGCGGGCAGACTTACTGTTAATCCAATCAAACATCTAGATATGATGGGATCTATTATAATTCCGGCAGTCTTAATATTAACAGGAGCTGGGTTTATCTTTGGCTGGGCAAAACCGGTGCCTTATAATCCGTATAATTTGCGGAGAGGAGGAAAATGGGCGGAGGCGATTGTCGCGGGAGCAGGTCCCTCTTCAAACTTTCTAGTAGCAATAATTTTTGGACTTTTGATGCGATTTGGGATTATGTTTGGTTTTGCCACTGTGCCGTTTATACAAATAGCCAGTATTATAGTATTTGTGAATATTATGCTTGGAGTGTTTAATCTTATGCCAATATACCCACTTGACGGCTCAAAGGTTCTTGCGGGTATATTGCCTTATGATGCAGGGCAGTTTTATAGAAAATTTCAGAGTTTGATATCTCGGTACGGTCTTATAGCCATGTTTGGCTTCATATTTATTTTCATATTAATACTCGGTCCTATTTTTGTAAAATTAGTCTCTTTAATTTTTGCCATTATTACAGGGATACCGTTTTTTTGATATATAACGCTATAGGCCATAAATAAGTGTTACCCAAATAATCTACTTTCTGTTATCGTAG
>JBBTTR010000035.1:0-4116 GCA_038064155.1 Patescibacteria group bacterium
TCTTTGCCATTTTCTCCAAATCGGATTTTGTTGCCATCTTATCTAAATCGGACTTCTTTGCCATCTTATCTAAATCGGACTTCTTTGCCATTTTCTCCAAATCGGATTTTGTTGCCATCTTATCTAAATCGGACTTAGTCGCCATTTTCTCAAATCTTTCATCTACTTTCTCAAACCCTTTCGCCATCATTATAGAAAGGTCTTCAATTGTCATTTTTTTGGATACCATTGATTGTATTATATATGATTTCAAATAATTTCTTTAATAAAAATTTGTGGATAAGTATTTACCCTATAAGTGCGATTGAAAAGCCAATAATTGCAAAAATAACACTTATGACCCAGAAACGCATTGTTACTTTGTAAGTTGGCCACCCAATAGCTTCGAAATGATGATGTATAGGCGCGACCTGAAATACTTTTTTACCGTTTCTGAATTTTTTAGATAAGAGTTGTATTACAACGGACAAAACCGTAATGACAAGCGGAAATGCAACTATGGGAAGTACAACTACACCATGCCCGCCTCCAAGAGAATCTGTCATAAATGCTACAACTGTAAGCGTGATTGTAAGCCCCATAGTGCCGGTTTCTGACATGTAAAAACGCGCTGGAGGAATATTAAACCAAAGAAATGCAAGTATGCCACCCACCACAAGCGCGCAGAATGCCGCCAAATTGATTTGTTGCTGGTAAAATGCAATACCGGCATATGCCGCAAACATTGCCGCAAACACGCCACCGGAGAGCCCGTCAATACCATCTATTACACCGCCTGCGTACACTGCAAGAGCTGTGAAAACAAAAAATGGAATAAACCAAAATCCAATATTTATATCCTCCAAGAATGGAAAGCCAATAGATGCAACTCCTAGTTTTGTAAAGAACCACCATGCTACAAAGAGTGATATAAGTCCAACAGTAAGAAGGCGTTTTTTTGAAGAAAGCCCGCCAGCTTTTCTGGCACTGTTGCCTCTGACTTCAATTATATCGTCTATCATTCCAACAAGAGACCCTGCCATTAAGGTGAATAAAGGTATCCATGTTTGATTTCTGCTTAAGAAATCAAGTTTGGCGGTTATCTCTGTCGGGAATATTTTGGACACAAGCCATATTGCAATTATGGTAATAAAAGCGCTTCCCCATATTACAATACCGCCCATGCGTGGAGTTTTTTTCTTTTCGTCATTGTGGAGTTGTTGTGTGATAGTGGCAGACCTGCCGTCTGTTGCGACTGCAACATTATTTTTTTTCCACGCTTTATATTTATATAAATAATGTGTGACGGCGGGTGTAATAAGCATACCAACAATAAACGCGGCAGAGGATGCAGTGAATACTTTTACAATATCTATAATCATATTTAGATTAGTCAATTATAGCTTAGAATCAATGATATAACAAAAAACAGCCCATTGTGGCGGCTGTATCGTAATAACTAACCCGCGCTTTTTAGAATAATTGCTTCCAATTGATATATATGTATATATCAAAATAAAAAAATCCTGAAAAGCATGGATATTTAATTATTAACGCGCCTGTCAGGCTAGTTACTTTTAAAAAGTAACTAATCAATGTATTAAATGAATACCTGACAAGACGCGTTATTATAAAATAAAGAACAAAAATAAGTCCGTGTGGGACTAAATGTCATGGTAACACACCATAACACCAACACCCTCAAAAAGAGGGGCATTCCCACACGGCCTTTAAGTGGCGGAAGGGGAACCACTCTGAATGCAATTATAAACTATTTGTAAAATTTAATCAAGTGATTTTAGACTTGCGTCCACTAACTTTTCAATATCCTCAAATCTTCCATTCTGCGTTGACCCAAGTACGGTTATTATTATAGGTCGGTTCATACCGGCGTCAAACGCTATTACTAAGTTTCCACCCGCAAGGTCTGTAAATCCTGTTTTTGACGCAATAAGTCCTGGCACCGCATTTATAGAAGAGTTTGTATTCGTAGCTGTATGATTAATATCACTCAATGATGCGAAATTAATTCTAGCGTATCTAGTCGAATCTATTATTTCAGGTGTATGTATAACCGCGTATTCAAGAAGTTTTGCCACATCATGCGCTGACCCGTATCCGCCACTGACCGTATCGTTTGTATCAAGACCTGTCGGATTTATAAAATATGTTTGTGTTAATCCGATTTCTTTTGCCATTTCATTCATCGCTTTTACAAAAGATTTTTTATTGTCAGTCTCTCTGTTTGGAAAACTATTCTTCAGAAGCCCAGCAACATTTGCAAGAGCGCTAGCGCCGTCATTTGAGGATACAACAAGAGTAAATCGTATCAATTCTTTGAAACTCCATTTTTCATTTTTATACAATCCGCTGTCTCCATCTTCAGTAAGCGCTGTTTCATCAATCGTTACCACTGACGATTCTGGTAAAATATCAAAGGCAGTTATGGCAGTCATCAGTTTTGTAAGTGACGCAAGCGGAAGTTGCGCATCTTCGTCTATTGCAAATAAAACTTTTTGTTTATTAACATCCCAAACAAATACGGATAATGCCTCAATAGAAATATCATCAAAATAGTCATAATCATAAATAATTTCTTCGGTTTGAACTATGTTATTATTATCATCACTACCAGTGAAAACTACAAGCGCCACTATTATAAAAACCGCGCTAAATAGCACGATAATTTTTGCATATATACTTTTACGGATTTTTGAAATCATATCTAATTTTATTTTCGCTCAAGGATGATGCGCTTTGAGCGAACTTACTCTTCGTCAGATTTATTTTCTGCAAATTTATTTAACTCATCTTGCACTGTGCCAAATTCAGGAAGTTGCTCAATGCTGCTTATTCCAAGAAACGACAGAAGCTCCATTGTCGGTTTATATAAAAAACTTCTTTGGTCGGTCGGATTTGAGATTTTCTCAACTAAACCGCGAATAAGCAGGTTCCTTAATATAAATGTGGAATTTACTCCGCGAATATAATCAATTTCAGCTCTTGTGACTGGTCCTTTGTATAGCACTATAGCAAGTGTTTCAGCGCCGGCCTTTCCAAGGTCTTTAGTAAGTTCATCTTTTCGCATTTGTTCGATTATATCTGACATATCGGGAGATGTGGCAAGTTGTACTTCATCCTCTTTTCGCATAAGCCATATCCCTCTTTCTGAAAGTTTCTCTTTTAACTCCAGAAGCGCGTTTTCAACACTGCCATCGTCTACACCAGAAAGCTTCACGAGTTCTTTAATTTTCATAGCTTCACCTTTATAAAAAAGCAATGCCTCAATTTTTGAATCAAGTTTCATAACACAATGTATTATACACTAACATATTACTACAAAGAAAAAATAAGGGACTACCTTTTATATTTTAACCTAGTCATATTTGGGGATTCCTATATTATCGGACTCTATTGTTATATCAGAAAAGTGTTCATCTTGGCTTACTGATATCGCTCCTTGCTTTACAAGCTCAAGCATTGCGAGAAAACTTACAATTACATTCACCTTTTCCTCTTTTCCTATTCCAGAAAATTCTTTGAAGCTCATTTTGAGGTTTTTGGTAATTCGCTTGGCCAAATTTTCCATCACCTCTTCAAGCGAGATGACTTTTTCTACGACCTTTTTCGGTATAACCGCAACTTTCTTTGGAAGATTGAGAAGTACTGACCTAATTCCTTCAGCGATTTTAGATACAGACAAATCCCCATCTGGTGAGAATACTGGCGTAATATTTTTTGAAGGAGTTTTTGTAAACATTATTTTTTTACCAAAATTCTTACTTATATGAAACGAGAGTTCTTTCATCATTTGATGCAGTTTCAATCTTTTTTCTAGGGTCTCAATGCTTTCTTGTTCCTCAGAAGACAAATCTAAAGTCGGTAACAGCGATTTTGATTTTATCAAAACAAGCGTTGAGGCAATAAGAATGAAATCCGCAGTGCGTGACATTGGGAAATCCTCCTGCTTGTTTATGTATTCAATATAATCATCCGCAACGCAAGCAAGCGAGATGTCATTTATGAACAGCTTCCCCTTTTCAATAAGAGAAAGGAGTAAATCAAGCGGTCCTTCAAAGACTTGCGTTTTTACTGTGTATTCTTGTGATTTCATTTTTTTATAAAGGGCTACCCTTT
>JBBTTR010000036.1:0-7481 GCA_038064155.1 Patescibacteria group bacterium
AGTTGTTTTTCTCTCGGTCATTTTCACTTCGTTCAAATGCCCTTGGCAGGAATCGAACCTACATCAATCCCTTAGGACGGGACTGTTCTATCCATTGAACTACAAGGGCGATAGTATAAGCATGGTAACAAAAAACCAACGCGACAGCAAAAGCTATCGTGTTGGTTTTTTGTTTTCATAAAAGCTAAGCCTTTGTGTGAATTATATATCAAGCATAGTTGAGAGCTTATCTTTATCAAAACCTATTGTCATTTCATCATCTATATAGATAACTGGCACTCCCATCTGTCCACTTTTTTTAATCATTTCTTTTCTCTTCTCAAGGTCTGTTGATACATCATATTCTGTATATTCAATATATTTCTCCTTAAAAAACTCCTTCGCAAGTTGACAAAAATGACATGTCGGTGTGCTATAAATTGTTACATTCTTCATATTATTATCTTAATTAATCTTATATGTTTATATTATAACATATGTGGCAACCTATATTAAAACCAATTATACATCTTCTGCCAGAATGTCTTCTCTGTTTCTTTTTTTTCTGCGTTTTCACCCTCTGGATTATCTACAATTATTATAATCTCCTCTCCATCTTTGCCAACTTCAAACTTACTACGCACCTCCTCTTCAATCCCGCGCTCTGTACTCAAACGTTCAATTTCTTCACGCAATGAACTTTCTCGTCCCTCCAGCTCATTTAGAATCTCTCTTTGCTCTATTCTTTTTAATCTCGTATCTCTTTCTTTTTCATACATACTCCACACCACAAAAGACAGCCATATGACTATAAGCCCAAGAATTATTAAAGTTATTTTTGAATAAAGCAGTCTTTTAAATTTTCTTTTTTCGTGAAAATCCATTTTTTTAACTTATAGCTAGATTAGCTTCACACTAGCTTTTAATTAAATTATTTATTATAATAAATGCCGTGTTAAGTTATTATACTAGATATAAATTTAATTATAAATCGTATTCATAAGCTAATATGCTATAGAAGCTAAGAGCTAATGAAATTATTAACATGTTATTCCACAAAAAAACTAAAAAGGTACTGAAATATTTCTCTATAGTAGTTGGTATTCTTATTATCATCAGTATGATAATGTTTTACGCGCCGTTGTATTGATAAGTATGCGCATACAGTATTAGTGTAAGTATGAGAAAACTCATACTCAAGACTTCATCATCTTCAAAAACACATCTTGCGGAATGTTTACCTTTCCTCTCGCTTTCATCTTTTTCTTACCTTTCTTCTGCTTCTCACGAAGCTTCATTTTTCTAGTGATATCACCACCATAAAGGTGCCCTGTAACGTCCTTTTTGAGCGCTGACAATGTTTTTGAAGAAATTATGCGTCCTAGCGCCTGTGCTTGAATCTTGGCCACAAACATTTGTCGCGGGAGTACATTAAAAAGTTTTTCCACAAAACTCCGCGCTTCCTCTTCAAGACGTCTTTTAGATACTACTTTTGTAAATGCTGGCACCATTTCTTCCGCTACTAAAATATCAAGTCGCGCCACATCCGCAGTCCTCATCTCGCCTATTTTATAAGAAATTGAAGCATATCCAGCCGATACACTTTTTAATTTATCAAAAAATCCGCGCATTAACTCCCTCAAAGGAAGTTTTGAATGTAATTTTATTCTGCCATCACCAAATACATCGGAGTCGCCTATCTCCGCTTCATGCTCAAAGAGGAGTTGCATTATCAGACTCATATAGTCATTAGGTGTAATAATTTCAATATCTACCCATGGCTCTGAAATACTTTCTATGTCGCCAAAATTCGGAAATAAAGAAGGAGAATAGATACGTTCTGTTTTTCCATTTTTAGATTTGATGTCATACATAATACTTGGTGAGGTGACTATAACACCCACATCAAACTCTCTGTGGAGTCTTTCCACAAAAATCTCCATATGGAGTGTGCCAAGAAAACCAATCCTGAAACCTCTCCCTAAAAGTCCGGACGCTTCTTCTTCGTATGAAAATGATGAATCAGTAAGCTGAAGTTTATCAAGCGCGCGCGAAAGATCCGCGAAGTCATCCTGACTCTCTGGATACACAGACGCCCATACCACAGGAAATGGCTTCATATATCCGCCGAGCGTTTCAACATTACTATTTGCAAATCGCACTGTATCACCCACAGACGCAATACCAGGCTTTTTAACTCCTGTCACAATATAACCAATTTCCCCAGCTTGTAGAGATTCTTTTGACACAGCTTCCGGTGAAAAAATACCAACTTCAAGAGCGATGAATTTTTCTTTTGCGGCGGAGAAAGTAAGTTTATCATTTTTAGAAACCTTCCCGTCAAAAACGCGCACAAAGACAATAATTCCTTTATGGTCTGAATATTGAAAATCAAAGATAAGTCCTCTAAAATCTTTGTCGTTCTTTAATTCTTTGGTAGGTGCTGGGATTTTTTTTATTACTTCCTCTAAAAGAGTTTCTACTCCCTCGCCTGTCTTTCCAGATACTTTAAGAACTTCTTCAGACGAGCACCCAAGAGTCTCTATTACTTCAGCTTTGACCTCATCAACTCTTGCAAGAGGCGAATCAATTTTATTTAAAACTGGAATTATCTTCAATCCAAACTCACGCGCCATAGCGAGTGTCGTAAGTGTCTGCGCCTGCACACCCTGTGTGGCGTCTACAAGCAGTATCGCTCCATCTACAGCTTTAAGAGCGCGCGAAACTTCGTAGGAGAAATCTATATGACCTGGGGTATCAATCAAGTTGAGTATATACTCAACTTGCGTATCAGTCTGCGTTTGTCTGCAGTCAGAATGATACAACATTCTGACGGGTTGCATTTTTATCGTAATTCCCCGCTCACGCTCAAGCTCCATTTGGTCTAAAACCTGGTCCTTCATTTTTCTTTTTTCAACTGTTTTGGTAATCTCAAGCATCCTATCGGCAAGTGTTGATTTGCCATGGTCAATATGGGCTATAATACTAAAGTTTCGTATATTTTGCATATAAACACTATACTAACACAAAAATCTAACGACCCAACACATATAGTTTATTAAAATTCGGCTTTCTAACTAAAGTATTCACTTGGAAACTTAGTTTCCAAGTGAATAAGAAGAACTTTAACAACTTGGAAACTAAGTTTCCAAGTTGTTAAAGTTCTTCTTGTTGTTCAACCGCCACAGTGTCAGCGCGCCAGAATTTGGAGTGGAGAGATTTCCAGACTTCTATTATTTCTTCATTACCAAGAAGTATTAGCATTAATATACCTGTCGCAATACCTACTATCCCCGCAAAAAGTCCTTGGGAGAATATTCCCAAAAAAGTATCTATATTAAATAAATCATCAAACACATTTAAGAATGTATGCGCCACAAACCCCATTATAATTGCGGAAGACAAACTCTGAAAAAATGTTTTGAAAAGTGAACGTGAAAACGATTTGAAGTCCCTCTGAAACATAAACCAAAGCGCGGTCGCATTTATAAGGACGGCGAGTGAATAGCCAAGCGGGAGCATGAGCACAGAAGTGCCCTCAATACCTTCAACTCTAAGTAATGATTCAATAAAATATTGGAGTGTGCCACTTGATGCAAAAAGTTTTGCAAGTCCAAATGAAAAAAGTATCACAAGCATTGCTGATATTAAATTAAGCGCGAGCGGCTTCTTAGTCTTGCCTGCCGCGTAATATCCACGCACAAAAAGAAGCACTAGTCCTTGCGCCGCGATAGACATAGCAAAAAGCGCGAGAGATGCCGCAGTCAGACGCGTATCCGACCAACCAAACTCGCCTGAGCCGAGTATTACACGAACAATCTGAGCACGGAGGATTACAAAGAGTACAATTGCTGGAAACGACCAAAATATAATATGTTTGCTGGCTGTAAGCATTTGCTCTAAGAAATCTTTTTTCTGTCCGTTTGAAAACATCTTTGCGAGAGTTGGAAAGGCAGCGACAGAATAACTAACACCGATAATAGCGAGCGGAACAGACTGCAGATTAAACGAAAGATTAAATACCGCAATAGAACCACTTGCCATAAGAGACGCGAAAGAGATTAAAAATAGAAGCGAGATTTGGTGCGCGGAGAGAGCAAGTGTTCTTGGAAGTGAAAGAAAGATAACTTTTTTAACATCATTAAAATTATGTAAAAGCCGTCCAAGGGTTACCCTTGGAAAAAAACCTTTTTTTATTATAAACGGCAATTGAATTCCTAAATGAAGTATTGCGCCGATAACAACACCTATACCGAGTCCAATAAACCCAAAAGCAGGATACAGAAATATAATTCCGATTATTATGCCTATATTGTAGAGAACCGGAGAAAGAGCGTAAAGTACAAATTTGCGGTGAATTTGCGCGATACTTGCAAACAAGTTTGAAGTGCCAAGAAATATCGGTTGAAGTAGTAACACTCTTGCGAGAAGAATCAAATCGACAAACCGCGCGGTGTCGGCAAGTCCCGGGAAGAAAAGTCTCATAAGTTGCGGCGTGAATATGAAAGCTATAATACTAACTGTGATTATTATGAAAAAAAACGCAGAAAAGATAATATCTATGAATTCCATTTCTTTCTCTTTTGAAACTGCGGACTTCTCTGCGAGAAACGGGATAAGCACATATACAGACACGATGGTTGCTATCGCAACAAATATAATGTCAGGTATACGAAATGCCGCATAGTATGTATCTAACACGGCGCCTGCTCCGAAAAAGTGCGCTAGAAGTCTGTCACGAAAAAGCGCTAAGATTTGTGAGAGCAAAGCAAAAACACCTAAAAGATACGCGGCTTCGTGAAGCCCGTTTATCTCTTTATGTATGAGGTCATGTATTCTGCGTACCATTTTAGAAAAACAAAACGAGCGTAGCGAGAACTATATTTTTCAAAACCCTATTCTCTTGCCAGCAATAAGCTGGGAAAGGAGATGGGTGATACTACACTCAATACAACATAGTATAGAGGTTTTTGGTTATTTTTTCCATAAGGATTTTGTTCGTCGTCGTAAAGCTAATAAGCTATGTTTATTCCCCTTCAATAGGAAGTCGATTTAGAGTACCCTCTGCTGTAAACGGATCATTACCTGATTTTATATTTTCCAAAATAGTTTTAACATCTTGGTTGTCAGGATTTAAATTTGAAACAAATTCAAACTGTTCTACCGCATCCACAACTCTTCCGACATTAAAGTAGCTCAAACCAAGAAAATATCGCGCGTTTGAATATTGTTCGTTAAGTTTCACCGCTCTTTCAAGCGCTACAATTGCTTTTTCGTTATTTCCAGCGTTAGCCTGCAAGAGTCCTAGTTGGAAGAAAAATGTTGGATTGTTTGGTTCAATCACAACCGCAGCCTCAACTGACTTTATCGCGCTTTCAATATTACCTTCTTGTATTTCAAGTTGCGAAAGTAGGAATATTGCTTCTGTGTAATTATTTTTCTTCTGGAGTGAAGCGCTTATGAATTCTTTTGCGCCATCTATATTTTCACTGTTCTTTATAAGTTCAAGCCGCGCAAGTGTTAAAAATATTTCTGGATTATGGGGATTCAATTTCAAAGCTTCTGCATACGAGCGTTGAGCGCTTTCGTACGCTCCTTCAATACCAAGTGGTACTATAGAACCATATACTCTTCCAAGCATTGTCCAGTTTTTATAATTTTTGTTATCAATTTCAATTGCTTTTTGTACATTACTTATAGCCGCCGCGAGTATTGTTTGGAATTCTGCCCGTCTTTCATCTATATTTCTTTCAGTATCAGAAAGTAATTGGTTTATTCTAGCCAAATTTATTTCTGCTGCAAAAATATAGTATCTGTCGTTGTTTCCTAACTTTATAGCGCTCTCTACTTTCTTTTCTGCTTTATCTATATCTCCATCAACATTTGCTGCAACCAAAGACTCTTGGAAAGCAACGGCTGAAACATATTGTCCCCCAACCATATAAAGTGACACCGCGCTTATAATAAGCAAAACTATAAGCGCAAGAATTGAGATAAACCCAACACGAGGATTTGCCGCAAATTGAATCTTTTTTTCTATTGTTATACCTGACCTATGTCTTAGTGATGCTATATACATACCAGTAAGTAAAAATGCAAGCGTAACAATAACGACATTTGGTATGTATATTATGGTAAACACCCAAAGATACAGAGCGCCTAAAAATAATGAGAGTGCTAAATAGTATGATGCCTTATCATTTATAGCAGATACAATCAAATTCTTGAAACCGCTATAAAGAAAGAATACAAAGAACGCAATCCATGCAATACCTCCGAGTACTCCAGTTGTTGTAAACGATGTCGGAACAAGACCAACACCAGAATCAAAGTCCACATTCCAAAACAATGTACCGTTTACTGACTGTGGTTTGAGTAATGACCATTGACTTCCAAATGTATTTGGACCTGAACCAAACAAAGGGTTTTCACCGTATGTTTGTTTTGATATATCTATAGTACTCTGCCATGACGGTCTTGCCTCTATTTGAGATATGTTAAATGTCGATGATATAAACTTTCCTACTGAAAAGACTCCCGTTATAAATACAATAGCAATAATTAGAACTGCGATTGACGGGATTAACGCTTTACTGCCAGTCGTATAAGCGCTTCGTTCATTAAGTTGATTTGCGCTGCCAAACTTAAAATTTTTTTTTGAAAGAATGTATACGAAAAGGCCAAGAGAAAATAGCCCGGCGATTATCCATACGGGAAGGAAGTTAATAATAGCTAAAAATATAACTGATATGCCTAGAATAATATAAAGGATTAAACGCGATAGTTTGTTAAGAGGTAATCCTTCTAACGTAATAAGAGAAAGGATTGTTGTAAGTCCTAGGAAAATACCTAAGTCATTCCATTTTCCAAGCAAGTTTGAAGTTTCTGATGTAAATATTCCAAACGAAAGAAAATTGGGACCAAATATTAACCGCAACCCTTGAAATAGAATGAGTATTACGAGAGACAGCACGAGCGCGATATGAATACGGAACACTGACTCTCTGGTCTTTAGAAGAAGTGGCACTAGAGAAAGCATGAGGGTCATTACAGCTATAAAACCAAATGTGTCTATCTCAAACCCTTGCCCAAGAAAAGATACTCCTGAGTTTCCAGAAAAAAGTCCAGAGATTAAATATATGGCTGGCAATGCCCATGCAACAACAGCAATTCCATTACTAGGTAAAACTATTTCGCCTCTTTTTAATTTTGAAATTAAAAATAAGAAAAATGCCACGAGAATGCTTACAAAAATCAAAAGTGATTTTGTAAATGAGAATGGTATTGATAATGACGGAATAAAAAAGATAGGCAAAAGAAACATGACACCGATAATGAAGTAAAGAGCTATGCTTTCAAACAAAGGTGTTTTGCCTTTGTCTTCCACACTTAATGTTGCGTATTCCATAAATAATGTCTAAATATATTATTAATAATCGCTTATAGTATATATCTTAAATTACGAAACACAAAAATTTATGGTCTGGTTGAGCAAAAACATT
>JBBTTR010000037.1:0-1460 GCA_038064155.1 Patescibacteria group bacterium
TTTTTTAAAATGTTTTTGCTCAACCAGACCATAAATTTTTGTGTTTCGTAATTCATAAATATTATTAAATAGGTAGGTCAGATGGCGCTTCTGATTTCTTTGAAGGTACTCTGCCGACAGTAGGTGTCTTAATATGACTTCCAGGAAAATGATATATTGTTGCGAGTTCTTCCGTATTCATAACAAATGGCTGTGTTTTATATGGGTGGAAAAAATACGACCTTCGTCTGTATGCATCAAAAACTCTTCTTCTTGCATTATTTTGAAGCTTGCCTTTGTAATCTTGCCATGGGTATTTAAAACGAGCAAGGTATCGTGCCTGTGTAAATTGATTTAATGTATTTGAGTTATACTGTTTTGTAGCGCCAATCAGACCGACAATATTAACTGGACGAAATTTATCTTTATCTGCTATGTATAATCCTCGTATACCAACATCAAAGCCTAGTTTTGTGATACTTCTTTCGATTGCGGAGATTATATCTTGTTCTCCTTTGCTTAAACTTGGTATTTCAAGAAAACCAGCAGGTGATAATTCTCCAGCGATTTTAGTCTTTGGATCTCTTTTCATTAAACGATTGACTAGTTCTTCTGCTTCATCTTTCCATCCAGTTGTTCCAAACCATGTACCTCTTTTTTTCTTCTCATTCTTATTTGCTCGTATCATTATTTGAAACCAAAGCTGTTCGCCTTTACCAATACTGCCAAAAAATTCAATCATAGGCGCCATCGGATCAACCTTGAATTCTTCTTTAGGGTCTTTTTCAAGCCCATAATCTATATATGTTTTTATAGGATATGGATCTTCTTTTTTAAGTTTAAAATCTGAACCCCAAATACTTTTTTCATTTAAATCAAATCTAATCATCTTTGTATAGTCATCAGCTTCCATAACCTCTACTTCAGGATATTGCGCATAGATTTGCGCTTCTACAACTTCTTTCCAAAATCTTCTTGTTCTTATAAAAAATTTTACATTGCCTTCAATAGATGCTATTTCCATTGAAAAAGATGGCCTCGTTTTACCGCCAAATTTTCTATCAAACCATGTTGTTTCACCAGAGGTTTGATGGATTCCGCTAAAAACCGACTCCATCGCAAGAGGAGATTTTAGTATTTCTCTAGGTAATTTTATTTCAAGAAGTGTGTATTCTTGTTTATGGAAAAAATCTACCCTGACATATATTATCCATAGACTCCAAAATATATAAAGCAAAAAAAGCGGTAACCATACAGGGTACAATATACCAACAAAAGAAAAGATTTCTCTAAACAACTCCGGCGCCATTCTTAATATTACATACAAAATAACAACCAACGCGCTAATCAAAAACCCAAAAACTGGAAATCCCAGCTTTTCTTCAAAAAAATCTAATTTTTTTTCAATCATATATTATATAATACCTTAAATACTATGAATTACGAAACACAAAAATTTAGGTCCTCGGGTCGCAAAATCT
>JBBTTR010000038.1:0-4363 GCA_038064155.1 Patescibacteria group bacterium
ATCTAGGCGCGAGTAGCCCTAGCGGAAATGTCCGAGGCGGATGCCGAGGATGGACCACCGTACTCTTACTTTTTTTACTCAACTGCGGTATTCTGTTGTAATGCGGCAAACAACAAAAATCGGCATATATCACAAAAACTGCACGGACGGTACGACATCCGCCGCTGTTTTGTTGCGAAAATTTCCGAATATCAAGCTTTTTTCAGTTGCCCATTCTATTGAGAGTATAATAGAAACGGTTGAAAAGATTCGTGAAATTGCTGACGCTGACAGCGAAATATATTTTGTTGATATTACATCTGGCGCGGAAGAGTTACTTAAAGACGGATATAAAATAACAGTCATAGACCATCACATAGGTCTTAAAGAAAAAATAGATAAACTGGCACAAGAAAATCAAAATTTTACTTATATTTTTGACAATGACAAATCAGGAGCATCGCTCGCTTGGGCATATTTTTTTCCAGATGAAGAGGTGCCGAAAATAATAAAGTATGTGGAAGATTCGGATTTATGGAAGGGAGAATACGACGATACAAAATATGTGGTAAATTATCTTTCCACGAATGCGAACACTCCAGAAAAAATATTGGAATTTATAGAAAACGGCGGTATTGAAGAAATAAAAGAAAAAGGTAAAATCATAGCTGATTATTCTGATGTTCAGATAGATAGGTTTATTGAAGATGCGAATACTGTTGATTTACGTATTGGTGAACTAATAATACCCGCGTACAATCTTACATCACATGAGTATGCTTCGGTGGTTGGTAATAAGCTATCAATATTAAATAATAAAGCAACAGTGATGTTTTCAATAAACGGAAACTTTGTAAAGTTCAGTATTAGAGGAAATGAAGGACAGAGTCCAACAGCGTTGGATGTCGCAAAACTTCTCGGCGGTGGCGGACATAAAAACGCGGCAGGCGCGGAAATACCGCTAAATGATTTTCTTAAGATGATAATTATTTAAAATAATTCCAACAAAGGATTAGTCTTTGTGTAAAACAGTAAGTGATAATAACATTATAATAATATGTTCATAGATGAATTAACAATACATGCAAAAGCTGGTAATGGTGGAAATGGCGTAGAGCGTTGGCTTCATGTGAAAGACAAGGAATTCGGCGGTCCTTCAGGTGGTGATGGTGGCCGAGGCGGAAACGTGTACGCGGTTGGCGCGCGTAATTTAAATCTGCTTGCCAAGTATCGTAACAAAAAGGAGTTCAACGCAGAAAATGGAGAAGCTGGTGGAAACAAAAGTCTTCACGGCGCTGGAGGGAAGGATTTGGACATACTTTTGCCAATCGGCTCTATTGTGACAGATAAACAAACTGAAGAAAAGATATTTCTTCAAAAAGAAGGTGAAAGAGTTCTTTTATTAAAAGGCGGTAATGGTGGGTACGGTAATGAGCATTTCAAAAGCTCTACAAACCAAAATCCGACAGAGTTCACGAAAGGAAAACCGGGAGAAGAAGCGGATTTTTTCATAGAAGTTGAGATTATAGCGGATATCGGGCTTATAGGTCTTCCAAACGCTGGCAAAAGCAGTCTTTTGAACGAGCTGACAAGTGCGAATGCTAAAATAGGAGACTATCCATTTACCACGCTGGAACCGAACCTCGGTGAGTATTTTGGGTATATTATTTCAGACATTCCCGGTCTTATAGAAGGCGCCGCAGAAGGTAAGGGACTTGGACATAAATTTTTGCGTCACATAAGGCGTACGAAGATTCTTGCGCATTTGATTTCTCTTGAAAACGAAGATATAGTGGAAACATATAAAACGGTGCGAAAAGAGCTTGAAATATTTGACAAAGAACTTTTAGAAAAGAAAGAAATTGTCGTACTTACAAAAACAGATTTAATAGAGGATAAAAAAAAGCTTGAAAAAATTGTCAAAAAAATCAAAAAATTAAATCCAAACATTGCAACATTAACCTTATATGACAACAATGTCGTAAAAATATTTAAAGATTTACTTACAAAAGAGTTATCTAACGAGAAATGATGATATAATAATTATATGGAATGTGTAAGAAGATTTATAAAAATAACCGTTGTACTTATCTTTGTTGCATTCATATTTAGATTTGTATATATAAACATTATTCCATCGCCTTTTCGGCATGAACTTGAGACATGTCTTGAGAATTCACAAAAACTTAAGGATACTCTTGAGATAAAAATCGCTAAAGACCCGTGTCTTGACATTTACCCCCATTTTAATTAAGGATTTTTCTAGGATAGTTATACACATGATATGTGTTTTATATAAGTAGTAACTTTTGTATCATATAGACATATGGAAGAAATAAATATCGGTGGAGTTAACGAAGGTTCTGGCGGTAAGAAGTCGCCAGCGCTTACTGTAATAATAGTGGTTGTTATAATTGCTATAATAGCTGGTTTGTATTTTTGGTTGGGGGGTGATTCTTACACTGCGGTAGAAAAACCGCAAGAAGAACAGACTCTTAGCGCGCAAATTTCAGAAGGTATTGATGTTGATAATCCAGCAAGTGAAGTACCGCAAGCTAATGTGTTTGAAACAGATACAAATCCATTTAGCGATGACGGATTCAAAAATCCCTTTGAATAATATTAATAATTAAATAAATATTTTTATGATAAAGAGTGCGAATTTAAACATACTCACTTCTATTTCCATTTTATTTACGGGAGTCTTAATTGGGTTTGTGTTTGTGGCAACAGGCGCGCTTAGTGTGGAAGCGTCATCTGCTGATGACATCGTATTTCCAATAACAGAGCTTGGTGGATGTGAAAACAAATCAGAATGTAAATCATACTGTAATGACGTTAACCATATGAACGAATGCATCGCTTTTGCGGAAGAACATAACCTTATGAACAAGCGGGAGGTCAAAGAAGCGCGCGAGTTTGCAGATAGAGGTATAAGAAGTGGACCTGGTAGCTGTACTACACATGATGAGTGTGAAAGTTATTGTGAAAATACAAACAATATTGATGAATGTCTTAACTTTGCAGAAAAGCACAAAATGATATCAAAAGAAGAGCTTAAAGAGGCACGACAAGTTGCAAAAGCGCTTCGCGAAGGCGCAGAACTTCCGGGAGGTTGTATGGACAAGCGTTCATGCGAAACATATTGCCAAGATGGTGCTCATATAGAAGAATGTGTTGCCTTTGCGGAGAAAGCTGGCTTTATGGATAAAAGAGAGATTGAAGAAATGCGAAAAATATTGCCACTGATGAAAAGCGGACAGATGCCGGGAGGGTGTACAAGTAAACAGTCATGTGAGAATTATTGTGAAGATGATAGCCATCTAACTGAATGTGTAGCATTTGCAGAAAAGGCAGGATTTATGTCGAAAGAGGAGGCAGAAATGGTAAGAAAAACTGGAGGTAAAGGTCCTGGTGGTTGTAGGAGAGATGAATGTGATACATACTGTGAAGCTGAAAGTCATCAGGATGAATGTTTCGCATTTGCAAAAGAGCACGGTCTAATATCTGATGATGATTTGGCGCATATGAAAGAGGGGACACAGAGAATACGAGAAGGACTTGAGCATGCAACGCCAGAAGTTGTTTCATGTCTGAAAAACCAAGTCGGACCTAATATAATTAATGAAATTGAGAACGGAACATTTTCACCGTCACGCAAAAGTGGCGAAGCGATAAAAGGGTGCTTTGAAAAGCACATGAAAGCTCCAGAATTCCCGCCGGAGGTCAGGAGTTGTATAGAAAAAGTATACGGAGATGGTGGAGTAGATAGGGTTATGAAAGGTGAGATAGATCAACAAGAAATAGAAAAAGGAATAGGACCTTGTGTGAGCGAACTCATGAAAGAAAAATTTGGCGAGGAAAGTTTTAGTAGAGATGGAGAGCATGGAGATAGTTTTGGAAGAGAGACTTTTGAAGGTGAGTTTGAAGGAGTAGGAGAAGAGCATGATGATGCAGATGATATTAGAAAAAGGATTGATGAAGAAAAATTTAGAGTTGAAGAAAAGTTTAGAAGAGGTAGTAATAATGGGAGCGAGATGGAATTCAAAAGAAAATTTGATGAAGAAATAAAATTGAACAGGATATACGAGCAGATGTAATTAGAAAAGAGACCGAAGGTGATACAAACAGATTAAGAGAATTTGAAAAACTTCGCCAGTTTGAAGGTCTTGATTCTCAACATATTCCAGATAGTATTCAAAATCCGCAAGATTTAGAAAAACTTAAACAACTTCAACAAGACGGAGGAATGTTCTAAAGCAATACAAAACCGCAGGCCTTTGGCCTGCGGTTTTGTATTGCTTTCCTTTTATTTTCAAGTAAAATTATTATAATTACTATGAATTACGAAACACAAAAATTTAGGTCCTCGGGTCGCAAAATC
>JBBTTR010000039.1:0-5946 GCA_038064155.1 Patescibacteria group bacterium
TTTTTAAAATGTTTTTGCTCAACCAGACCATAAATTTTTGTGTTTCGTAATTTAAGATTTATTATGTTTAAATTTTTGAAAAGAAAAAAAACAAAAAATAAGAAGGGGGGCAAAACAACCGGGGACGGTATCGGTATGTTTGAAAATCTAAAAAAAGAAACCGCGCAAGGAATATACGCGATAATATTTTTTATACTAGGAGTCTTTCTTATACTAGCCGCGTTTGAAGGCGCGGGCGTGGTTGGCAACACAACATATAAATTTCTATCTGCATTATTTGGAATAGGATATTTTATAATCCCAATTTTATTTTTCCTTATGTCCGCGTCATACATTCGCTACCTTAGTAGTTCATTTGGCATACTAAAAAAAGTGAGCGCGATTATTTTTTTCTTAGCTGGCATAGGACTTGTTGACGCGACAGTCGCGGGTTATGGGGGGGCTTTTGGTGGAATGATTGCTTCCCCTCTTATTGGACTTCTTGATATCTTTGTAACACTTCTTGTTCTTTGGGGTCTGGTTATTGCGTCTCTTTTGATACTACTTGACGCAAAACTGCCACCACTTTCTTTTTTTACTGGATTATTCAAAAAGAGAGACTATGGAGACGAGTTTGATGAGTATGAAGAAGAAGAAGATGAAGATGAAGAAAATGAAAATAGTGAAGAAGAGGAGGAAGAAGAGGAAGTGGAAGTGGATGAGAGAAAATCTTCAATAAAAAATATATTTGGTCTTGGAAGAGAAAAACCTGAACAAGATGTCATACAAATGAAACATATTCATGTTGGCTCTTATACCCCACCGCCTCTTTCTATCCTTGAGAAAGATAGAGGTAAGCCAGGAGTTGGAGACATAAAAGCAAACGCGAATATTATAAAACGAACTCTGCAAAACTTTGGTGTTGATGTGCAAGTAGATGAAATATCCATAGGACCTTCTGTTACAAGATACGCTCTCAAACCCGCGGAGGGCGTACGCCTGTCAAAAATACTTGGACTTCAAAATAATCTGGAGCTCGCGCTCGCCGCTCACCCCGTAAGAATAGAAGCGCCTATCCCCGGAAGGTCACTTGTCGGAGTTGAGGTGCCAAATACCGCAAAGACGACAGTCGGACTCTCTACCATACTCTCGACACCAGAGTTTCAAAATTCAAATAAGCCACTTTTGGTATCACTCGGTAAAGATATTACAGGCAAGTCGCACTTTGGAGATTTAGCAAAAATGCCGCATGTACTTATTGCCGGCGCCACAGGGTCTGGAAAATCAGTTACTATACATACACTTATCACATCGTTATTGTTTAGAAATTCCGCGGAACAACTACGATTTATTATGATTGACCCTAAACGTGTTGAACTCACACTTTACAATAATATACCTCATCTTCTTACTCCTGTTATTACAGACGCTAAAAAAGCAATTTTGGCTCTTAAGTGGGCCGCAAAAGAGATGGATAGAAGATATGAGATACTTGAAAAGAACTCCGTGCGAGACATAGAGTCATATCATGCCAATATTTATAAACTAAACAAAAATAAAAAGCGCGATGATGAAGAATATGACGAAATAGAAGCAATGCCGTATATTGCGATAGTAATAGATGAACTTGCGGATATAATGCAAATGTACCCCAGAGAACTTGAATCAGTCGTGGTGCGTCTCGCGCAAATGAGTCGCGCGGTTGGTATACATCTCGCGCTTTCAACACAAAGACCTTCTGTGAATGTTATTACAGGGCTTATTAAAGCAAATATTCCTTCCAGAATTGCTTTGCAAGTTTCGTCACAAATTGACTCACGAACAATCTTAGATGCTAGCGGCGCTGAAAAACTTTTAGGGTCGGGGGATATGTTATATATGTCAGGTGAAATGTCCAAACCTAGACGCCTTCAAGCCGCGTTTATTTCAGAAACAGAAGTAAAAAAAGTTGTAAAATATTTGGTTAAGAATAATGGAGAAGATATGCTTCCCGCGATTGACCTTTCCGTGAATGCCGAAAAAAATATAAACAACAGCGCTATTTTTGAATCAATACTTGATGAAGATAGCGATGAAGATGAATTGTACAGTGAAGCAAAGGAAATAGTGATTCACGCTGGTAAAGCCTCAACCTCGTATCTGCAAAGAAAACTCCGTATCGGGTACGCGCGCGCGGCTCGGTTGATGGATATATTGGAAGAAAGAGGCGTTATAGGGTCCGCGGACGGTTCAAGACCGCGAGAAGTGCTTAAAGGTCTAGATGGGGAAGATAAAAAGTACAGAGAAGAGGTTGAAGAAAATGAAGATGAAAATTCTGAATAAAGACTTGAGTTCGTATATAAAGTTTGGAGGGATTGCGCTTTTTGTGGTTATTATATTTGGATATGCTTTTTTTCAGGCAAGAGATATTGTCTTAGGTCCTATTGTAGAAATTACCGGACCTGAAAACAACGCTTCCGTAGAAAATTCACTCGTTGAAATAATCGGAAAAGCAAAAAATATTTCTCATATTAGTATGAACGACAAGCAAATATTTACTGATGATAAAGGAATTTTTAGAGAAAAATTGCTCCTATCCTATGGGTATAATATAATAACAATAAAGACCAGCGACAGATTCGGCAGAGAGGCCGAGAAGAAATTAGAATTAATATATAAATAATATGGCAAAAGTAAAAGCATCTCCAAGGGCGAAAGGTTCAAGTATTGAAGACACAATTAAAGAAATAAAAACAAAGTTCGGTGAAGAATCCATAATGAAACTTGGTGAATCTCCAAGAGTTGATATTGACGCGATATCAACCGGTTCAATAGGTTTGGACTGGGCGCTTGGCATAGGCGGACTCCCCCGTGGAAGAATCATCGAAATATTTGGACCAGAGTCATCTGGTAAGACAACACTCTCGCTCCATGTAATAGCGGAAGCGCAAAAGAAAGGCGGTATATGTGCATTTATAGACGCGGAGCACGCAATGGATCCGGTGTATGCCAAGAAACTCGGAGTAAAGACAGAGGAGCTGCTACTCTCACAACCTGACACTGGAGAGCAATCTCTTGAGATTGTGGAGTCGCTTGTGCGTTCCGGGAAACTTGATGTCATAGTAATAGATTCTGTCGCGGCGCTTACCCCAAAAGATGAAATAGAGGGCGATATGGGCGCGTATCATGTTGGTAAGCAAGCGCGACTTATGTCGCAAGCATTAAGAAAGCTCACGGCAATTGTTGCTAAATCAAAAACGATTGTGATTTTCATAAACCAAATCCGAATGCAGATTGGCGTAATGTTTGGTAACCCTGAAACAACACCTGGTGGTAAAGCGCTTAAGTTTTACACATCTGTTAGACTTGATATTAGAAGAATCGCGCAGATTAAAAAAGGAGATGAGGTTATGGGGGGAAGAGTGCGTGTAAAAGTGGTAAAAAACAAAGTCGCCGCGCCTTTCAAAGTTACGGAGTTTGACCTTATGTATAATGAAGGCATATCAAAAGAAGGGGAAATACTGGCGCTTGGTGAGAAATACGATATAGTGCAAAAATCTGGAGCATCATACGCGTCTGGCGAACAAAAACTTGGACGAGGATACGATGCGGCGCGACAATTTCTAAAAGAAAACAAAAAAGTTTCTGACAAAATCCTAAAAGAAATCCGCAAAAAATTAACTGAGTAGAAAAAACAAAATCCTCTGATTAATCAGAGGATTTTTTGTTGAAATTAATATACTATTATTTAATAAGTTATGTGTATTTGGTTTTGTCTGATTCCGCGTGAAAAAATATTTTTTATCGCGTCTCTCATCACCCACACAACAAGCCCCGCTACTCCGAACACTATAAGCTGTACGGAAAACTCCGTGTTTAAGACGGAGTACATTATAAAATTATATAATCCAGCCACATCACTAACCTCAGGCATATTGTTTGCAACCGCTTCTACATGTACAAGTATTTTTATTCCAAAAAGCAACACGACCCCAAGATACACCTTGAAAGCCGCGCGACTTACTATCTTATGAAGCGCGTAAACTGTATACACCCTTCTCATTATTCTTTTTTTCAGCTGTAAATTATTCATATAATATCAATTTATATTAATATAAACTTATGTACTTCATATAACCTTCCTAATTCCCAATAGTTTCATTTATCTTCTTAAACTCCTTTTTTGCGCGATGAACTCTTGTTTTTATTGCTCCGACTGATACTCCTTCTATTTCCGCAATCTCATCCTGCGGCCTTCCTTCTATAAAATGAAGCTTTAACACTCTGCTTAAATGTTCGGGCATTTTCGCAAAAATAGAAGCGAGATAATCTTTCGTCTCCTCTTTTTCAAATTGTTGCGTCTTTGTGTCCGCCATTGATTCATACCATTCTGGCTCGGGGTTAAAAACCGCCGATCTGCGTTTTTTTGTTTTTTGATAACGAGTAAATGCCGTATTGAGAAGGATTTTATAACCCCATGATTTAAAAGAAGCCCCTTCCCGCGCTTGAAATTTGTCCGCATATCTATAAATCTTTGTAAAAGCTTCTTGCACAATATCCTCCGCATCTTCCTTACTGCCAAGTACTGATTGCGCTTTGCGCAAGAAAGCATCCTGATACCTATCAAGTAAAATACCGAAAAGATAGGGCTGGTTTTTGGACAATGCTAAAATTTCTTCATCGCTTCGCTGTTTGTTTAAATTATCCGTCATATTTTTTAATATAGAAACATACAAACCTTAGCTTTAAAACCATTGGTAAATAGAAATCGTTACAAATGCTTTATTATTATAAAATTATAATTTATATTTACAAATAAATAAAGGCGGTTATAAAACATACTTATATCCGCCCTTTTTTATGTTAATTTCATGAATTACCAATGAGAAATTAACATAAATTTCTTGATTTTCTTTTTCATTATCCTTAGGGTTAATGTCGTCATCGTCGCCATGAAAATCAAAAAAAAGAAAATATTGCCATTGCCACGCCGAATCACAACAGATACACAAAATATCTCTCCTTTCTTTTCTATTTATATAGAAAATAAAAAATAAAGAAAGCTGTTAGTATAATATCATAAAATATTATAATTAACAAATTAACACACACTATTCCAGTATACTGGAATAGTGTGTGTTAATTATAATAATTTAATACCACAAAATATTTTATATGCTAATAAATTATACACGCAAAATAGTAAATACGCGGATATGCGATGTCCGCGTATTTATGGACTTTTTATAAAATCAGTGTATAATTTTTTATTATGCTTAATTATAATGAAGTAACAAAAGGGAAATTTATTACTCTTGACGGCGCTCCATATGAAGTACTTTCATCAAACATCTTCAGGAAACAACAGCGAAAGCCAGTAAATCAAGTACGGTTAAAGAACCTCGTAACCGGTAAAATAGCCGAGAAATCACTCCAACAATCAGATCGTCTAGAAGAAGCTGAAATAGAAACTCAGAATATAGTTTATATGTACAATAATAAAGGAGAGTTCTGGTTTAGAGACGCTGATGACAAAAGCAAACGTTTCAAATTAGGTGATGAGCTCGTTGGCAATCAAATGAAATTTATAAAAGAAAACTCTGAAATAGCGGCGCTTGTTTTTAACGATGAAGTAATGAGTATAAAAATACCCGTCAAAGCGGAGCTTAAGGTTACAGAAGCTCCAAATGCGGTCCGTGGCAACACAGCGCAAGGCGCAAACAAGCAAGTCACGCTAGAGACTGGAGCGACTATACATGTGCCAATATTTGTAAACGAAGGAGATACTATAAGGGTAAATACGGAAACCGGGGAATACGCCGAACGCGTATCATAACAGTGAAGTATGTTCGTTTGGAAAGTCTTGCGCAAGCAGATTAAGCGGGCATAGTTTTCATTTTCGCAAAAATGGAAATGGCGAAACCGAGCAGATATTAAATTACGAAACACAAAAATTTATGGTCTGGTTGAGCAAAAACATTTTAAAAA
>JBBTTR010000040.1:0-25731 GCA_038064155.1 Patescibacteria group bacterium
AAATTATTTATCAAAACCATCAAAAATGGCCAGTTTGTAAAGTATGAGGAATAAAAATGCCCAAAGAAATTCTGCTTCAACTAAAAAATGTTCATGTCCATTACGGGGGTGTTAAAGCGCTTGATGGAGTGGATGTTGCCATAGATGAAGGGGAGATTGTGGCGCTGATGGGTCCGAACGGGGCGGGGAAATCCACGATACTGAAATCTATTTTCGGATTGGCGCCGATTTATTCCGGCAATGTTTTATGGCACGAGAAAGCAATAATGCCATTGTCTTACGAAATGGCCCGAATGGGCATAGTTTTCGTGCCTCAAGGCAGGAGGGTATTCGCCAACCTTACCGTGATGGAAAATCTGGAAATGGGAGCTTTTTTGCTAAAAAACAAAGAGGAATTAAAAATAAGGCTGGAAGAAACGCTGAATATTTTTCCTGTTTTGAAGGAAAAAATTAAGGTTAAAGCGGGAACTCTTTCCGGCGGCCAGCAGCAAATGCTCGCTTTGGCGCGGGGATTAATGACTGAGCCGAAAGTTTTACTCCTTGACGAGCCGTCGCTTGGTCTGGCGCCTAAAATCGTCAAAGAGGTTTTTGCAAAAATCAAGGAAATAAACGAGCGTCATCAAACGGCAATCATGGTGGTTGAACATAATATCAAATCTTTGCTTGATATTGCCAGCCGTGGTTATGTTTTAGATAAAGGAAAAGTTGTCGCAAAGGATAGTTCGCAAAAACTTCTTGAAAGTGGTATTTTGGAAAGAATGTTTGTGGGAAAGTCGATTTGACACAACAAAATCCGCTCGCCCGCCAAAACCAGCAGACAAAAATTGAGTGGTTGAAAGGGAGGAAACTTTCAGAGAATGTAAAAAAACTCATTGACGAAATGAGAAAAGAGTGGAATATATTAGCTCTCGGTTTTTAAAAAATTAGTTTATTAGTTACAAGTACCTATCTTGCGCGTACGCGCAAGATAGGTACTTGTTTAATTTAAATGGTGTTTTAATCAACAATAAGTTTACATACATAAAGATATAGAAGGTTAGAGTATTATATGTTTAAATTATCGGGAGAGTGCAAAAATAAGTGGATTCAATCAAAAGGTTGACTCTTTTTTTTAATACTATAAAATATAGATTAATAATATAAATAATTCACTAAATGCTATTATGACTGACCAAGAATTTTTGACTAAAGAGAAATTTGACGAACTTCAAGTGGAACTTGATTTTCTTAAGACGACCCGCCGAAAAGAGATTGCGGAAAATCTTGAATATGCGCGTTCACTTGGCGATATTTCAGAAAATGCGGAGTACCACGAAGCGCGCGACCTTCAAGCCGCTACGGAAGATAGAATAAATAAATTAAACTCTATATTAAAATCAGCAAAAATTGTTGCTCAAAAAAGTGGCAACACAGTTTCTCTTGGCTCTGTCGTTGAAATACAAAAAGAAGACGAAAAAGAAAAAAGAATTTATCAAATCGTCGGTTCCGAAGAGGCGAATATGCAGGAGAGAAAAATATCACACCTCTCTCCACTTGGCGAGGCGATGATGGACAAAAAAAAAGGAGACACATTTTCATTCACAACTCCAAACGGCAAGATGAATTACAAAATCGTCGGAATAAAATAAGCTCAAAATACAAATTGCTTTTCATTTGTAAAGTTGATATATTATACTAATGAAAAAGCGAAAAGAGATAATATATAAATACGAAACGATTTTTGACTCAAATGGCGAAGGATATACCATTACGGTGCCTAAACTTCCAGGGTTGATAACAGAAGGAGATACACTTCAGGAAGCGCGAGCGATGGCTCGCGACGCTATTCGTTGTTATCTTGGAGCAATACTAAAAGATAAAATACGAATCCCTAAATCAAAAAACATCAGAAAAGAAATATTAGCAGTAAGTATTTAAAAATAAATAGTGCCTAGACTTCCACGGATACCGTCATCTTTAGTATTACAAGCTTTTAGGCAAGCTAACTTTTACATCTATAATCAAACAGGTAGTCATGTACAATTGCGCCACTATGTAAAACAGCATTTACGGATAACGATTCCACATCACAAGAAAGATTTAGTTCCAAAAACACTAAAGACAATAATAAAACAATCAGAATTAACTGTAGAAGAATTTATAAAATTCCTTTAGTTATGTCATACACTCCATCAAAAAAATATTAGGGAAATACGCTGATGTGCTTGTTAATTTTGCACTAAACAACGGAAAATTTTTAATTTAAAAATATCTATTTACTAAAATGACAAAAGTAAAGACACTTGCAAATGGACTGAAGGTTATAATGATCCCAATGCCAAATAGTTTAACCACGACCGTTTTAGTGCTTACAAAAACCGGTTCAAAATATGAAACAAAAAATATAAACGGCATTTCGCATTTTCTTGAACACTTGATATTTAAAGGTACAGAAAAAAGACCGAATTCAAGGACAGTCGCGGAAGAGCTTGACGGACTGGGAGCTCAATACAATGCTTTCACAAGTCATGAATACACAGGATACTACGCGCAGGCGGAAGCGCGACATTTTAAGAATATACTTGATGTGCTTTCTGATATATATCTGAATTCAACTTTTCCGAAGGAAGAGATTGAAAAAGAAAGCGGGGTGATTATTGGAGAGATAGAAATGTATGAAGATACACCACAGCGAGAAGTATGGGATATATTTTTGAATTTATTGTATGGCAATCAACCGGCAGGCTGGCCCCTAATAGGAACACGAAAAATTATAAAGGAGATTGATAGAGAAGATATTGTTAGATATAAGAAAAAGAATTATGTTGCGTCCTCCACTATTGTAGTTGTTGCTGGCGGGATAAATGAAAGAGAGGCGATGAATGAAATAAAAAATAAATTTAAAAATATTTCAGAATCTAAAAAGCACGGAAAAGTAAAAACCAAAGATATACAGAAAAAAAATAATGTATTAATAAAAAATAAAAAAACAAGCCAGACACATCTCATTTTGGGCTTCAGAGCATATCACGCAACCCATAAAGACAATGCTGTACTTTCCGTTCTTGCTGGAATTTTGGGCGCAGGTATGAGTTCGCGTTTGTTTCACCGCATTCGCGACCAATTGGGCGCTGGGTATTATATAAAATCTAATTATGATGATTATACCGACCACGGTTACTTGGCGATATACACAGGAGTTGACAATAAAAGAGTTTCTGAAATACTTCATGCTATTTTAGACGAAGTGCGATTGCTTAAAAATATTCTTGTCTCAGAAAAAGAATTAAAAAAAGTAAAAAATTATCTCATAGGTAATCTATACGCAAGCCTTGAGACATCAAGTTCTAGAGCGCAGTTTTATGGACTTGAGGAAGCTCTTGGAAAGAAACTAAAAGCTCCGCAAGAACATGCTCTTGAAATACAAAAAGTGACAGCTACCGATATAAAAAGAGTTGCAGGAAATATATTTAAAACCCATAAGAGCAATTTAGCGCTTATTGGTCCGTTTATCAAAAAACATAAAAAAGATTTCGCTAGATTGCTTGTGGTATAATTGATGAATAATAAATCAATATGCGTTTAGACGAAGTAAGGGAAAAGTATTTAGATTTTTTTGAAAAGCGCGGGCATGTGGTGATTTCATCCGCGCCAATTGTATTAAAAGATGACCCAACAACTTTATTTACAAGCTCTGGTATGCAGCCGCTTTTGTCGTATTTTCTTGGCAAAGAGTATCCAAAAGGAAAAAGAATAGTAAATTCGCAAAAATGTTTTCGCGCCGAAGACATAGAAGAAGTCGGCGACAATAGGCATACGACTTATTTTGAAATGCTTGGCAATTGGTCTTTTGGCGATTACTTTAAAGAAGACGCGATAAAATGGTTTTATCAATTTTTAACAGAAGAAATAGAACTTCAGAAAGAAAAACTTTATATAACTGTTTTTGAAGGAGATGAAAAATCAAAAATTCCAAAGGATGAAGAGAGTTTTAATATTTGGAAAAATCTATTAGAGAACGACGAGAGAATTTTTTACTACGGAGCGGAGAAAAATTGGTGGAGCCGTTCCGGTACGCCGGAGCAAATGCAGGCAGGTGAGCCGGGAGGGTCTGACACGGAAGTATTTTATGATTTTGGCGCGGAGCATAATAAAGACTTTGGAGAAAATTGTCATCCAAATTGCGATTGCGGAAAGTTTATGGAAATAGGCAATATTGTCTTTATGGAATATGTAAAACAAGAAGACGGAAGCTTTGCACATTTGCCTACAAAAAATGTTGATTTTGGCGGAGGACTTGAGAGGATTACAGCTGCGACAAATAACGACAGTGATATTTTTAATATTGATACTATTGCTTCTGTGATTAAAAAAATAGAAAAAGTGAGTGGCAAAGCATACGGTGAACATAAAAAGGAGTTTAGAATTATAGCAGACCACACTCGCGCAGCGGAGGCTATATCAGAAGGTGGTGTAGTGCCTTCAAACACAGAACAAGGATATGTACTGCGACGACTGATACGTCGAGCAGTGCGATATGCTGATAAACTTGATATTAAGTTAAGTGATATTACAAATGGAAAAAAAGAAATAAATGATGAGGAAGAAAAATTTAGAAAAACTCTTGAAAAGGGGATGCGGGAATTTGAAAAAATAAGCGCAAATGGAAATATATCGGGAGACGATGCTTTTGTACTTTTTGCAACTCACGGTTTTCCTGTTGAGCTTACAATGGAGATTGCGCGCGAAAAGGGTCTTATTGTAGATGAAAAAGTATTTCATGAAAAAATGAAACAACATCAAGCGTTATCCCGTTCTGGAGCAGGGTTGAAATTTAAAGGCGGACTTGCCGACCACGGCATAGAATCCACAAAATATCATACCGCGACTCATTTGTTACTTCAGGCGCTTAAAGATGTGTTGGGTGAAGAAGTCACGCAAAAAGGGAGTAATATTACATCAGAGAGATTGAGATTTGATTTTTCTTATGGAGAAAAACTTACTGATGAACAAAAACAAAAAGTGGAGAATATAGTAAATCAAAAAATAAAAGAAGGTCTTGATGTTAGTTATGAAGAGAAAGATGGAATAATTACTTATACAATTGGCAACAATAGCGAGGATTATAGTGTAGAACCTTGTGGTGGTCCGCATGCGCAAAACACATCAGAACTTGGTCAATTTAAAATCAAAAAAGAAGAATCAGTATCAGCGGGCGTAAGAAGAATAAAGGCGATACTGGAATAAATTATTAAAGGGCTACCCTTTAATCATTGGATTTAGTTAAATCCGCATCCGCGGAAACTCGGTCTCGGCAAGAGTTTAATTTTATTGTTGCGTAGCTTCAATTGTTTACATATAATTAACATATGTCTTCCTCAAAAAAAGATAATATATATTCTCCGTTTATAGTCTTTGACATAGGTAGCGCTAGTGTTGGGGCTGCTCTTGTGGTATTTAATAACGACACTAATAAAATTAATATCTTATACGATACGCGTGTGTTCATTGCGTTTCAAGATAAACTTGAAGACCGATACCTTACTTTTGCCATGATTTCTGCTTTAAAAAAAGTTACTGAAAATATTCAAGACAAAGGAATAAACAGACTTTCTGACGAAAGAATAAAGATAAAAAATATAAAAGATGTGTTTTGCATACTTAGCTCCTCATGGTATGAAGTTCAGATAAAAAATCTAAAATTTAAAGAAGAGAAACTGTTTAATATATCATCAAAGTTTATATCAGCGATATTGGATGAAGAAAGTAAAAAATTTACGGAATCTAGAGGCAAATTGATAGAAAAGAATGTAATACAAATACTTTTAAATGGATATAATACAAACAATCCATACGGCAAAGAAGCTTTGACTGTAGACACCACAATATTTATAAGTTCTATGTCTGGTGAGATTCAGGATAGAATAAAAGACATACTTGAAACGGTATTTACTTCAAGCGATGTGTCTTTCAATACATTCGCGCTTGCTTCGTTCTCAGTAGTAAGAGATATATTTAAAACTGAAAAAAATTTCTTACTTCTGGACATAAGTGGTGAAATGACAGATATAATACTTGTTAGAAATGAAACAATAACAAAGATTGCTTCTTTTAAACTTGGTAGGAATTTTTTGATAAGAAAAACTGCAAGCTCTTTAAATACTATTGTCGAGGAAGCGCATTCTTTAATACGACTTTTTATGGATGGTAAAAGTAAAGACACTGAATCTGAAAAAATAAAAGTTATTTTAAATGAAGCAAAAGGAGAATGGTTATCTTTTTTGAGAAAAATACTATCAGATTTTTCTGAAGGGTTTTCTTTACCAAAGACAGTCTTGCTTACAGTGGATACCGATATGGGCAGGTGGTTTATAGATATAATAAAAAATGATGAATTTAGTTCACACACACTGGCAGAAGAGCCTTTTACTGTTGTAGAATTAAGTAGCAGGATACTTAATGAATACTGTACAATGCCAGAAAGTAGTACGAAAGGTTGCGATCCATTTTTGGCGCTTGAGGCGCTCTTTGTCCACAAAATAGCCAACAAGTAATGTAAGTGATATGATATAATCAATATTTAAGTAAAAAATATCTATGCCAAAAAAATCATTTGAGGATATTGTCCCGCCTAAAAGAAGATCAATACGTGATATAAAAAATTCACATACAAAAGAATCTGGGTCTATCAGAACCAGAGATACAGAGGATGATTTTGGCTATGAATCTGCGCATAACAACAATTTGAGAAAAAGCGGCTTGTCACGTTTTGCGTTATGGTTTGTGGCGATTGTCGTGGTTATTATTTTGATACTTGCGTTTTCACTTCTTTTTTCTGGCGCGAAGGTAAGCATTACTCCCAAACAAAGTGATACGCTCGTTGATGCGCGCTTTAATGCCGCAATTAACGCGGACATAGGAGAAGTTCCATTTGAAATAATGACTATTGAAAAAACTGATTCAAAGAAAATCCCAGCGACAGGGAGAGAAAAAATTGAAGAAAAAGCGTCTGGAAAAATAGTGGTGTTCAACAACTTCGATTCTTTAAGCCAAAGACTTATAAAAAACACTCGTTTTGAAACACCAGAGGGACTTATATACAGAGTCAATAAGTCAGTGATAGTACCAGGTCAAAAGAAAGAAAGTGGTGAGACAATACCTGGAAGTATAGAAATTACAGTATACGCGGACGAAACAGGAGATAAATACAATATCGGTTTGAGTGATTTTACAATTCCGGGTTTTGAAGGGTCGCCAAGATTTAAGGGCTTTTATGCTCGTTCAAAAACTCCTATGACAGGCGGTTTTGTCGGAGAAAAACTTACGGTAAACCCTGATGCTCTTGAAAAAGCGAAAGAAGTGATACATACAGAACTGCAAAAACAATTATTCAATGAGGCGTTTGCGCAAAAACCAGATGAGTTTTATCTTTTTGATGATACAATATTTATTGAATTTGAATCCGAATCATCGCTTGAAAATGGCGATGAAGTAGAAGTAAGAGAAAAAGCAATATTGCACGGAGCGCTCTTCAATAAAGAAAAGTTCGCCAGTCATATTGCAAAAAATACAATAGCGGCGTTTGACGATGAAACAGTGGAGATTTCAGATATATCAACTCTAACAATAGCTGTTTCTGAAAAAGACGAGGCGCGACCATGGGAAGAAGAGGAGTTTGAATTTACGGTAAGTGGTAACGCGCATATAGTGTGGACATTTGATGAAGAGAAACTTAAAGAAAATTTATCAGGTAGAGCAAAAGCTGCGCTTCTGACAGTGCTTTCCGGATATCCAAGTATAAAACACGCGGAAGTTATTTTGTATCCGTTCTGGAAGCGCTCATTCCCAGATAAGATAAATAAGATAAAGATAGAAAAAGTTCTTGACAATTAAATATTTTCCAGTATATTTCTTTGTAGAAAGGAGGAGAATAAATGGAATTTTACAAAAACATTTTATTTGATAATGTCTGCCCGTGGACTACTACTAATATAGTAATTGCCGGCACTATATCAGTCATAGGCCTTATAATCCTTGGTATCTATTGTAGGAATTGCTGGAAAAAGCAATAAGATACCTGGACCATTGTTTCTTTTAGAAACAGTGGTCTGTTTTTTATGATATAATGTATTTTAATTATGTTTAATAAAAAAGAATTAATTGAACATCTTGAGAATGGAACACGAGTGCTTCAGAGCGATAATTTAAAAGATGCTTTTACTACAATAGACAGAGGAGATTTCGTGTCGGAAGACCATAGAGAGGAAGCATACGAGGATTATCCACTTCCGCTAGGAAATACAGGACAGACGATTTCACAGCCGACAACCGTTGCGTTTATGTTTGAACTTCTGAATCCACAAAAAGGAGAAAAAATTCTTGATGTGGGAACAGGCTCTGGATGGACGACGGCACTTCTCGCGCATATTGTCGGGGAAAGTGGAAAAGTGTATGGTGTTGAAATTATCCCAAAACTTGTGGAACTTGGGGAAAAAAATCTCAAGAAATATAATTTCAAAAACGCTGAAATTATAAAAGCGGATACGGAAATCGGACTTGAGAAAGAAGCGCCATTTGATAGAATCTTGGTTTCCGCCGCGGCAGAGGATTTACCAAAGAAGCTTATGGAACAGCTTAAGGTTGGTGGAACAATGGTGCTTCCCGTGTACGATAATCTGTGGCAAATAAAAAAGTCAGAGGGCGGTATTGATATAAAAAAGTTTGAAAGATTTGAATTCGTGCCGTTAATTACATGACAAAAACAGAACAAATGGAAAAAATCAGAGACGAGGTAATTGAATTAAAAAAATCGCCTCTGTATGAATATAGAACAAAAAACGGATTTTTTCCTGTAATAGGCGAGGGAGACCACGACGCAGACATAGTATTTATAGGCGAAGCGCCCGGGAGAAATGAAGCAAAGACAGGCAGACCGTTTTGCGGGGCGGCAGGGAAGATTTTGGATGACTTGCTTGCTTCGATTCAAGTACCTCGCGAAAATGTTTATATAACAAATATAGTAAAAGATAGGCCTCAAAACAACAGAGACCCACTTCCAGAAGAGATAGAGATTTACGGACCATTTTTGGATAGGCAAATTGAGATTATCGAACCAAAGGTTATCGTAACACTTGGGCGATATTCAATGGAATATATTATGAAAAAGTTTGGACTTGGGGATAAGCTTAAAACGATAGGACTTATGCACGGCAAATCGTTTGATGCAAATGGCATTAAAATTATTCCGCTTTATCATCCAGCAGCGGCAATTTACAATCGTAAACTCATAAAGACACTCGAAGAGGATTTCAAAATCCTAAAAACTCTATAGTAAAATTTGTATTTCATACGATATATCGTATGAAAATGATTTTTGATGAAATGTAAAAAAGAGCCTATACATTGTATAATGTATAGGCTCTTTAAATAATTTCTTTTGGGAATACTCTTTTTTTGAAGCACAAAAATCCTGCAATAAGTCCCACAACAATGAGTGCTGATATACATCCGATTGCAATTGATACGGTATATGATACAAAAGCCGATATCAAAAGAACAAGCCACAAGACAGTAAATTTTATAGAGACCAGTGCCAATGTTAATACAGTAAAAATAACAGCTAGAATCGCGTAATTTAACAAATGTTGTTTATTAATCCGCCTTTTCATCCTTTGAAATCCATTGTTTTTCTCTAATGCGTCAAAAAACGAAACACCGGTTATCATTTCATGTCCCATATTAATGATGGTGCCCAATATAAATACACCAGAAAGCATCCCAAGTATTTCAAGGGCAAGTTTACTATGCCTAGTGAACATTAATAACGTCAATAATGCTACAATAACAAAGATTAACCTCATTTCCACCTCCTTATATGGTTGTAAAAAGTTAATTTTCCTGAAGGAAGATTACTACAGTTTATATATTTAATCAACCACGAAGATATGCTATTATTAGACGATGGAAAAAACGAGTAAACTAAAGGAAGAGAGCTTGCATAAATTGGAAATATTAAAAAAAGCTGGGGTTAATCCATACCCATCAAAGAGTAATCGTAATAAAAACATTGCTGATTTTCTGGCAGATTTTGATAAAGGGAAAATGGCTGTGATTGCGGGAAGAATCCGTTCAATTCGTTGGCACGGGAAAATCGGTTTTGCGGACTTAGAGGACGAAAGTGGTAAAATCCAGATATTTTTTCAAAACGACGCGCTTGATAACTTTAACCTACTTTCCGAAACTCTGGATATGGGCGACATAGTGGAAGTCTCGGGAAAACCATACCTCACAAAAGCAGGTCAGCAAAGTATTCAAGCAGAGAGTGTGACATTTCTTTCAAAGAGCATAGCGCAATGGCCGGTGGAGCATTTTGGTATTAAAGACAAAGAAGAGCGTTTTAGAAAAAGATATCTTGATATCTCCCTTAATCCTGAAGTAAAAAAACACCTTATTCAAAAAACGAAAATCATACAATCAATCAGAAACTATCTTAATAGTAAAGATTTTACAGAAGTTTCAACACCTGTACTTCAACCACTTGCCGGAGGCACTATGGCAAGACCGTTCAAGACGCATCTTGATACGCTTGATATGGATTTATATTTGCGCATAGCCCCAGAGTTATATCTTAAACGACTTCTTATAGGCGGTTTTGAGAAGATATACGAGATAGGTCCTATATTTCGAAATGAGGGTATGGATAGGGAACATAATCCAGAGTTTACAATGATGGAACTTTACTATACATATCAGGACTGGGAAGGACTTATGGATTTTACAGAAAATATGCTAAAAAAAGTTTCAAGAGAAACAAAACATAAATTGCCAAATAGCAAGTGGAAAAGAGTTGAATTTAGCGAAATTATAAAAGAAAAAACAGGACTTGATTATGGCAAAAACTCACAAGTGGATTTTGCAAAATTTGCGAAGAAAAATGATATAGATATTGCCCACTATCTCTCAAAAGGAAAAATCGCGGATGAATTATTCAAGAAACTTATTCGCGCGAATATAAAAGAACCGACATTTATTACAAAAATACCGACTGATATTTCGCCGCTTTCAAAACAACTTGAAGATGACAAAGACAAAACCGCGCGTTTCCTGCTTGTGATAGACGGGATAGAACTTGTAAATGGCTTCTCCGAGCTTAATGACCCGATAGAGCAAGCGAAGCGTTTTGAAACGCAGATGGAGATGAAGAAAAAAGGGGACAAGGAAGTTCAAGAGTATGATAAGGACTTCATAGATGCGCTTGAGTACGGCATGCCACCGACCGCTGGTTTAGGACTTGGTGTTGATAGACTTGTAATGCTCTTGACTGGCGTGGCGAACTTACGCGAAATTATAGAATTTCCACTAATGAAAAGAAAAACGGAGCAATAAAAAAGCGCCCAATCGTATGCTTTTGTTTTTGAAATATTGATTAAAACACCGAGGTTGAACCGCGGTGTTTTTACTGTGGATAACTATATTGATGAAGTGTTATGAAGTGTTATATACTACTATGGTAGTGGTATGAAGTGGGAGTTCAAAGGATACAGTTTACCATACTACATATTCTTTGGACATCCTCCTGAGTTTTCGTAAGACGAAAACTCAGGAGGATGAACATAGTTACTACGAAAGAAACGAATTGACTTTAGATTTCTTAACCAGCCTCCTTTTCCAGCTTAGGATGGTAAAAGAGGAGGGTGATGATTTTCTAAAACTCATTATACTCGTTAAAAAAATCTACCATGTTAATCGGCGAATACACTCATACAATTGACCCGAAGAAGCGTCTCTCGCTTCCATCAAAGTTTCGTAGAGAACTTGGGAGAAATGTTGTCGTAACTCGCGGACTGGATAATTGTCTGTTTATTTATCCAATCAATGAATGGAAAAAGATTTCAGAAAAATTAGCGGAACTTCCGATGGGACAAGCCGACACAAGAGGGTTTAACAGATTCATCCTCTCTGGCGCGATAGAAGTTGCGATTGACTCACTTGGAAGAATCCTCGTCCCTGATTTTTTGAGAGATTTTGCGTCTCTTAAAGATAAAGTGGTTTTGGCTGGAGTACAGACAAGGATTGAGATATGGGATGAAAAGAAGTGGAGTCAGTACAAAGAAAAAATCGAAAGAAACGCAGACAACATGGCAGAGAAGTTGGGCGAAATAGGCATCCTATAATATGCATGTTCCCGTTCTTTTAAAAGAAGCAATAGATAGTCTTACTTTGAATAAAGGGGACACGGTGGTTGACGCGACAATAAATAGAGGCGGTCATTCAAAAGAGATTTGTGAACGCATTGGAAAGACTGGAACGCTTATCGGCATTGATATAGACCAAAGCGCGCTTGATGAGACGGCTAAGAGCTTGAAAGGTTCAAAGTGTAAAGTTGTTTTAAAAAAAGATAACTTTAGAAACTTAGACAAAACGCTTGAGAGTATCGGCATAGAAAAAGTTAACGCGATATTGCTTGACCTTGGATTTAGTTCAAACCAAATGGATGACTCAAAGAGGGGATTCAGTTTTCAGAAAAACGAACCACTTCTTATGACGCTCAAAGATAATCTGAATGAAGATGACCTCACTGCAAAAGAAATAGTAAACGAATGGGACGAAGAAAATATCGCGGACATCATATATGGATACGGAGAAGAAACATTTTCAAGAGTAATTGCCAAAAAGATTATTGAACTTAGGAAGGAAGAACCTATTGAGACGACATATGACCTGGTGGCTGTAATAGAAAAAGCTGTTCCAAATTGGTACAAACACAAGAAAATCCATTTTGCCACAAAGACTTTCCAAGCGCTACGCATCGCAGTAAATGATGAAATAGGCGCGCTAAAAGAAGTACTTCCAAAAACAATAGATGCTCTCGGAGATACAGGTAGGGTAGCAGTCATATCATTCCACAGTATTGAAGATAGGGCAGTAAAACAATTCTTTAAAAGCCAAAAAGATGCTGATGTAGGAACGATTATTACTAAAAAACCTATTACACCAAAGAGAGCTGAAGTTATAAAAAACCCACGCGCAAGAAGCGCAAAATTAAGAATATTTGAAAAAAATGAAAACTAAAACACTACAAATAAATATTTTCGAAAAAAGAGCATTCACGGCTCTTATAGCAATGATTTTCATACTATTGGGCTTTTATGGTTACTTCATAAGCAAATCCATTGTAAATGTTATTGTGCGAGAAGAAATCAGCAATGACTCAATAGCTATAAGTTCTGCGATAAGTGAGCTTGAATTTGAATACATAAATCACAAAAATATAATAAATAAAGAATTTGCAAATAAAGTTGGCTTTAAAAATCTTACAGAAAAGAAATTCGTAGCAAGAAAGTCATTTGCTAAAAACAGCATTGCTTTGAGTCTTGAGAATTAAATAGAAGTCACACTAAAAGTGTAACTTCTATTTTTTTACATATGTTATTATAGTGCAATGAAATCAGAACTTTTGATAAGAATTCGAGTGATATCTGGTATTGTATTTTTAGTCGCCATAGTAATGCTTGGGCGGCTATATTTTGTGCAAATAATGCATGGCGTTGATTTTAGCAATGACGCTGACAGACAATACACTAATTCCGAACAAGAATTATACAATAGAGGCTCTATTTTTCTTAATGACAAAGATGGACGACTTGTCTCCGGCGCAACACTACGCTCAGGGTTTACAATTGCCATTAGTCCAAAAAATTTAAAAGACGCGGAAGATGCATATAAAAAAATATCAACTATCGTGGAAATTGACCAAGATTCTTTTTTCCTGCGCGCGGGGAAAAAGAATGACCCATATGAGGAAATAGCAAAACACATAGACGCGGATACCGCGCATGCCATAGAAGACTTAGATATAGATGGTGTGAATATTTATAAAGACAGATGGAGATTTTACCCGGGAGAAACGCTTGCCGCGCAGACACTTGGTTTTGTCGGTTTTATAGGGGATGAATTTTCCGGAAGATATGGTCTTGAGAGATATTATAACGATGTGCTAGAGCGCGACAACGACGGAATGTATGTGAATTTCTTTGCAGAGATTTTTGCAAATATAAACAGCGCTGTCTTTAAAAAAAGTGACCGCTCTGGCGATGTGATAATATCTGTAGAGCCATCTGTACAGCTCTTCCTTGAAAACAAACTTGTTGAAGTAAATAAGGAGTGGAACTCAAAGCTCACGGCTGGTGTCATATTAAATCCACAAAATGGAGAAATATACGCAATGGGTGTATATCCGACTTTTAATGTAAATGAATTCCAGAAAGAGGGAGGTTCTGCTATATTTTCAAATCCAATCATTGAAAGTGTGTACGAAATGGGTTCTATTATAAAACCGCTTACGATGGTAGCTGGTATTGATGCAGGCGCCGTGACAGCCACTACTACATACTATGACGCGGGTAGTATTGACCTTAGTGGCTATACTATATCAAACTATGATGGGAAAAGTCATGGCCGAGTGTCTATGCAAGAAGTGCTTAGTCAGTCTTTAAACACGGGTGTTGCATTTGTTGTTGGGGAAATGGGCAATAAACGATTTGCTGACTATATACTATCATTTGGCGTCGGTGATGAGACGGGGATTGACCTTCCAAACGAAAGCGTGGGGCTCGTAGACAGTTTTGATTCTCCAAGAGACTTAGAGTACGCCACTGCGTCATTTGGACAGGGTATAGCTATGACTCCAATAAGCACAGTGCGGGCATTGTCTGTAATAGCAAACGGTGGGAAATTAATAACACCTCATCTAGCAAAGAAAATAAAATATACATCCGGACTTTCAAAGACATTGTCTTTTGAGAACGAGAGAGTGTTGAAAGAAAAGAGTGCCGAAGAAATAACGCGGATGCTTGTAAATGTAGTCGATGATGCGCTTTTAGGTGGTGAGGTAAAGCTTGATAATTATTCTGTCGCTGCAAAAACCGGTACAGCACAGATAGCGAACTTAGAAGATGGAGGATATTATGAAAATAAATTTTTACATTCATTTTTTGGTTATTTCCCAGCATATGATGCGGAGTATCTCGTGTTTCTATATACAGTGGAACCAAAAGAAGTCAGGTACGCATCACAGACACTTACGCACCCGTTCATAGACACAGTAAAGTTTTTAATAAATTATTACGAAGTACCACCAGATCGTTAGTGCGAATTTTTAAATCTAAATTTTTTACAAAATGAAGAACATATTAAAACAAATAATAATATATGTCCTCACACTGGAAGCGCGTCTTGTATTACGTAAATATAAGCCGAAGATTATTGCTGTTACTGGCAACATTGGCAAAACATCTTCAAAAGATGTGATTTACACGGTATTGAGTTCTTCGTTTTTTGTACGTAAAAGTGAAAGGAGTTTTAATAGTGAAATAGGAATACCTCTTACAATACTAGGTCTTCCAAATGCGTGGAGCGATGTTTTTTCATGGTCGCGCAACATCATAAGCGGACTAAAAATAATTATTTTAAAAAACCATTATCCGAAGTGGCTAATCATTGAAATAGGAGCTGACAGACCGGGGGATATAGAGAGTATATCGGAGTGGCTTAAGCCTGATGTAGTGGTAATTACACATCTGCCTGATGTACCTGTGCATGTTGAGTTTTTTAGCGGGGTAAAAGAAGTTGTGAAAGAAAAAAGCTATCTTGTAAAAGCTTTGAAAGACGGCGGAGTGTTTGTGGTAAATGGAGATGATAAAAGAGCGTTTGAGATGAAAACTTTCGCAAAAGACAAAAAAGTATTTACGTATGGATTTGCAGAGGGCTCAAGTATTGTCGCGTCAAATGAAAGCATAACTTACGAAAATAATAAACCTACAGGAATAACTTTCAGAGTAGACCATAGCGGAAGCAGTATTCCAGTAGAGCTTAAAGGGGTTGTTGGTAAACAGCATGTGTATCCTGTGTTGTCAGCGCTCGCTGTCGGTATTTCACAAGGTTTGAATATCGTAACTATGAAAAAAGCTCTTCTGGAGCATAAAAGCGCGCTGGGTAGAATGCGTTTAATTGAAGGGATTAATAATTCAACAATAATAGATGACAGTTACAATGCGTCTCCTACTGCTGTAACAGAAGCGCTCAATACTCTTAAAAACATAAACACTGACGGAAGACCCTCGTATGTTAAAGCTCCGGTGGGCAAGAAAATTGCAGTGCTCGGAGATATGATGGAGCTTGGTGAGCATTCATTTGATGAACACATAAAGATAGGAAAACTTGTAGCGCAGACAGCAGACATACTCATAACCGTCGGCATAAGGTCAAAGTATATTGCGCAAGGGGCAAATGAAGAAAAGATGAAGAAAAAAGATATTTTTCAGTTTAATGATTCAACACAAGCAGGGGATAAACTTGCGGATATAATTGCAGAAAATGACATAGTGCTAGTAAAAGGTTCGCAGTCAATAAGGACAGAAAAAATAGTAGAAAAAGTAATAGCGCAACCCGAGAGAAAATATAAACTTTTAGTGAGACAAGGAGAAGAGTGGCAGAGGAGGTAAGCTGTGAATTGTGAATTAAAAATCCAATATTTCAAATCATACGATGTATCGTATGAAATTTTATTGTTGCATTTTCTTTCATAATTCATTATTCTTATTTCATAATTCAAGAATGGCACTACTATCGTCTAACGGTTATTGGAATCAGAAGCAAACTGCTTTGCTTCTGATCTGGTTCCGAGCTAGCGAGGAAATTGCCGTTGTCGAGCTCACGAGACAGGCAATAGGGTAAGCCTTCGTAGGAGGCGATGTCCTCCTTGAGTGCTAGATAGACCTTGATGACAAGATAAAATAAAATTTCATAACTTGGCCCTATCGTCTAACGGTTAGGACATCGCCTTCTCAAGGCGGTAATCCGGGTTCAATTCCCGGTAGGGTCACATTCAGAAACTTGGTCAGAAGTAAGCGCAAAATAGGCGGGAAAGAAATAAGAGCGGTAATAACAGAAGTTGAAACTTATGACGAATTCCGCTAGGACGTCCAATGCGCATAAAGGAAAGATGAAAAGGAATGAGATAATGTTCGGCGAGGCGAGATATTGATATATGTATCTTGTGTATGAGATGTATGACATGCTAAATATCGTTACAGGAAATGAAAAATATCCTGCGGCAGTTTTGATCCGCGTCATCTCACTTGGAAACTTAGTTTCCAAGTGGAGTTTCCAAGTGGAACTTGATAAACAGGGGAAACTTACAAAGTTCTTAAAAATAGACAGAAGTTTTAATGAAAAAAATAGAGAAAAAAAACAGGACTTTGGATATAGGACAAATGTATAAAAATAAAGAAGGGTGAAATCAAAAAACTCCGAGAATCGGGGTTGAGTATGTTGGCAAGCGCGCGCAAATTGTATAGATTTGTTTTGATAAAAAAGAATCGCTTAGCTTTTTAAAGCTAAGCGATACTGAAGATTCTCAGTTTTATTTCTATTTTCTCTTTCATTGTTACTACAATACGAAAAAGCGACTCGGCAATAATTGAAACCCAACTCGAGTTTCTTCGCCGACTCTTCAACAAGAATTATAAATTCTTGTCTTGACATTCCACGTCTGTAATCTCTACTGATTTTCCCAATAAGATTTTCAGCACTCTTAAAATCTATAGAGCACTTATTTTTTTTCTCAATAATCTCGATTCTTCTTTTTAATCTTTTAATTTCTACCATTCTAGTCTCCTTAAAAAATAAGTTATAGTTATAAGGGGAAGATAATCTATTCTAAAATATATCAAAAAAAATATGACTTTGTCAAGTACTGAGTTGAGTATGATAATTTAAAATACCTATAAAAAGGGCTTTAATGCATAAAAAGCTTGACTTTATATGCGCAATTTTGGTACTATATTCTCATTGTCAAAAACACCTTTAATGGGAAATCAACAAGAACCACAGGAAATAAACGGCGTAGTAGAAGAAGCATTGCCAAATACATTGTTTCGAGTAACTCTTGAGAACCAAGAGAAGCCGATTATTGCATATCTTTCAGGAAAGATGCGTAAATTCAAGATAAAAGTTCTAGTTGGAGACAAAGTAAATGTTTTAATTGACCCATACGGTGGGAAAGGGAGAATAACAAAAAGATTATAAATATGGCTTATAGCTTCGCTAGCTTCATTAGTTTTGTCAGAAAATAAATAATCTACTGAATACTAATGATGCCGTGGAAGCTAAGATAGCTACAAGCTAAAAAATGAAAGTAAAAGCATCCGTAAAAAAAATATGTGCGCAGTGTAAAACCGTGAGGAGAAAACGAAGGGTTTGCGTGATTTGTGCCAATCCGCGTCATAAACAAAGACAAGGATAATATTTATGAGAATTTCAGGAATAACAATACCAGATAAAAAAAGACTAGAGTATGGACTTACAGCCGTATATGGTATTGGTATTTCTAAATCAAGAGCATTGCTTGATGATACAAAAATAGATTATGGAGCAAAACCGGCAGATTTATCAGCTGACCAAGAAAACTCTATAAGAAAACTGGTGGAAGAACAAACTATTGAGGGTGAACTAAGAAGGGAAGTTTCTGGAAATATTAAAAGACTAAAAGACATTAAGTCATACAGAGGTTCTAGGCATTCAAAGAGACTTCCCGCAAGAGGTCAGCGAACAAAAACAAACTCTAGAACTCTAAAGGGCGCAAAAAAGACTATGGGTTCTGGTAGGAAAAAACTAGATAAGAAATAACAGTTTTGTTTGCGCCAACAATTTGAGATTCAAAGCATTGAATACCAAATTGTGGGCGCAAAAGCGTCATTTCCTCTTTTTTGCGAAAGCGCGCAAAAAGATGGAGTGATGATTTTGTAACACAAATAATTCATTAGCGCTTATAATTTGTTAACAAAATCTATCATATGGGAAAAAAGAGAATTATAAAAAAAGCTGGTGGTGAAGTAGACAAAGGACTTCAGTCCCGTTCTCTTGCGCGTCTATCAAAAAAGAAGTTAGATTTTGGGATACTTCATGTACAAGCAACTTACAACAATACAAAACTTCTCCTTACTGATAGAAAGGGCGGCGCTGTGATGTGGTCGTCTGCTGGAGCTCTTGGTTTCAAAGGCGCAAAGAAAGGCACGCCATTTGCGGCGGCAAAAGTAGGAGAACTTCTCGGAGAGAAAGCCTCTATGATTGGAGTCAAAAATGCAGATGTTGTTATAAAAGGAGTCGGTGGTGGAAGGGAATCAGCGCTTCGAGGTTTTACCGCAAAGGGTATACAAATTGCTTCTATAAAAGATATGACACCAATACCGCATAATGGTCCTCGTCAAAAGAAAGCCAGACGAGTTTAATTTTAATAAAAACTAACAATCTAATGAAGCTAAAGACTATAAGTTAAAAATATGATAATAGGTCCAAAATATAAAATATGCAAAAGATTAGGAAGTGGTGTGTTTGATAAATGTCAAACACAAAAATTTACATTGGCTGATGAAAAATCAAAAAAGAAAGGCGGTTCTAAAAAACGACCTAAACAAATGTCCGAATACGGGAAACAGCTTATCGAAAAGCAGAAGATGCGATATACATATGGTATTGCTGAAAAGCAATTAGCAAAATATGTAAAAGAAGCGATTGCGCGAAAGAATGTGAAACCGGCAGTACAGCTTATTGAAAACATTGAGTCACGACTTGATAATGTTGTATATAGACTCGGACTTGCAAAAAGCCGACAGATGGCGCGACAAATGGTATCACACGGTCATATCACTATAAACGGAAAAAAGGTAACGATACCCTCATATAGGATATCAAAAGGTCTAAAGATAGGTGTACGAGAAGGAAGTAAAGAAAGCGGACTGTTTTTAAACACGAAAGAATATCTAAAAGACCATAAGAATCCTTCATGGGTAACTTTTGACGAAAAGAGTTTGAAAGGTGAGATAAAAGGTAAACCCGCGGTGGATGTCACGGAACTATTGTTTGACATAAGTTCTGTGCTTGAGTTTTACAGCCGTTAATTTTAATAAAATAATGTATTTTAATAGTTTAATTTAATAATTATTTAGTCGTTTAGTTTCGGTAAGCTAATAAGCTAACGAAGCTAATAAGCTAATAAGCTAAAATTATGTCAGAATATAATGTATCACTCCCATCAAAACCACGCGTCGTTTCTGAAGAGGAGTTCAAAGGAACCTATGAAATAGACGGTCTTTACCCAGGGTATGGACATACACTTGGTAATTCTTTACGAAGGATTGTTTTGTCATCTCTCCCCGGCTCTGCTATCACATCTGTAAAAATAGACGGTGTACAGCATGAGTTTTCAACCATAGACGGAGTAAAAGAAGATGTGATTAATATTTTACTTAACCTAAAAAAAGTGAGGGTTCAAATACTTACTGACGAACCACAAACTATTTCAATAGAAACAAAAGGTCAAAAGATAATCACCGCGGGAGACATAAAAACACCCTCTCAAGTAAAAGTGCTTAATCCAGAACAACATATCGCGGAAATCACAAACAAAAAAGGCGAGCTTTCAATAGAGATGACTGTTGAACGAGGAATGGGATATGTATCAAAAGATGTGCTACAAAAAGACAAAGTGGATATTGGAGTTATCGCGCTAGATGCAATCTTTACGCCTATAAGACGAGTAAACTATGAAGTAGAAAATATGCGTGTTGGAGATAGAACAGACTTTAACAGATTACGAATGTTTATAGAAACAGACGGTACTATCACGGCGCATCAAGCGCTTGAAAAATCAATAGAAATAATGATAAATCAACTTAAAGCGATTGTTGGTTTTAAAGAAGAAGAAATAGAGAAAGAAGTAAAAGAAGATGCCACTGTCAAAGACGACACGGATGAAAATTCCGCAAAAGCAAAAGAAATTGATACAGAATTCCTAAAAACAAGAATTGAGACACTTAACCTTTCAGCAAGAAACATAAATGCTTTAACAGCCGCAAATATCAGAACAGTGGGGGGTCTTGCGCGAAAGAAAGAAGAGGATATTTTGGAGATTGAAGGACTTGGTAAGAAAGGCGTTCAAGAGATAAAAAGAATGCTTGGAAATTACGGAATAATTTTAAAATAAATTAATGAGTAAAGCGATTATAATTTATTTAACCCCTATTCCTTTACTGGCAATAAGCTAGAAAAGGAAGCGGGTGAAGAGGTTAAATTTATGGTACAATTATCTCCTCCTTATCCAACTTAAGACTGGATAATAATGGTAGTGATAATTTACTAAAACTCACTTCACTTGTTAAGAAAATCTATCACATGAGACATCATAACAAAAACAAAAAGTTTGGTCGTGTACGAAAACAAAGGGTGGCGCTTATGCGCTCTCTTGCGCGGTCTTTGATATTGCATGACAAAATCAAGACGACAGAAGCAAAAGCAAAAGCATTACGGCCATTCATAGAAAAGCTCATCACAAAAGGTAAGGTTGGTTCTCTCGCCGCGAGACGCATTGTATCAAGCAGACTTGGTGGAAGCGCTGTTGCAACAACTAAATTATTTGATACACTATCTCCACAATATAAAGAAAGGAAAGGTGGTTATACACGGATAACAAAAGCTGGCACTAGAGTAGGGGATGCCGCGAAAGAGGCAATAATTGAATTTGTTAAATAAATTGATAGGTGGAACGAATATAATTTACTTAATCCCCTTCTTTTATTAGTATATCAACTAGAAAATGAGGTTTGGTAGAATAAAAGTATGAAAACTTTAGAAATAAATGCAAAAGGAGAAAGATTAGGACGAATCGCCACTAAAGCGGCGGTGTTTCTAATGGGTAAAAACGACACTTCATTTGCGCGCAACAAGACTCTAGACATAGAGGTTAAGATTATAAATGCGTCAAAAATGGAAATTTCAGATAATAAAAGAAACACTAAATTATATAAACATTATACTGGATATCAGAGCGGACTAAGGGAAGAAAAGATGGAGAAAATTATTAGCAAAAAAGGGTATGGCGAAATTTTCAAAAAAGCAGTATATGGAATGCTCCCAAATAACAAACTTAGGCCGATAAGAATGAAAAAATTAACAATTATTGAATAATTGTTAATTCAATTAAACTAATTTACTATGAATTACGAAACACAAAAATTTAGGTCCTCGGGTCGCAAAATCTCTTTGTTTTTTAAAATGTTTTTGCTCAACCAGACCATAAATTTTTGTGTTTCGTAATTTAAGATAATTTATGGAAACAACACCAATGGAAGAAAAAGTCTTAAAAGAATCATCGGCGCTTAAAGCCGGGCGATATATAGAGGCAATCGGTAGAAGAAAAAACGCTATCGCGCGCGTGCGGATTTTCACAGGTAGTAAAAATTCTTATGAAATAAACAATAGAGAGATTGATGATTATTTTCCAATAAGTGAGTTGCGAAGAAATGTAAATAATGTGTTTGAAACAGCAGATATACCAGAAAAATTTAAAGTCACCATCCATGTAAATGGTGGCGGAATTACCGCGCAGTCAGAAGCCATATCACTCGGTATCGCGAGAGCCCTTATAGTGTTCAACCCAAAATTAAGAGATATCTTAAAGAAAAAAGGTTATCTAAAACGAGATGCTAGAGTAAAAGAACGAAAGAAACCGGGACTTAAAAAAGCTCGAAAAGCTTCACAGTGGAGTAAGAGATAATTTTTTTAAGTTAAAAATAAAAGTTGGATACGGCGTTGTTGGTTAAATAGGATTTTTTGATGTTTTTGTCGTTAAATTTGACTTACTAAAAGAAGAAATTGGGTTAAATAAAAGAAATTTTAAAAAAAGATAATGAAAAAAAAGCTAACAAAAAAAGTCAAAGGTGAGATTGTTGACGATATTGATGGAACAGGTTATAATGACAATATAGTAATTGAAAATCTTGAGAATGGTGGTGAGAATACTGTAAAAAAACTTCGCGAAAGACTTAAAAAATGTGTGGAAGAAAAGCAAGAATATCTGAACGGATGGCAAAGATCAAAGGCCGATTTCATAAACGCAAGAAAGAAAGAAGAGGAAATGCGCGCAAGTCTTGTATCATTCGCAAAAGAAGGACTTATACTGGATCTTCTTACAGCTATGGATAACTTTGATATGGCATTTGCGAACAAGGACGCCTGGGAAAGTGTTAATAAAAATTGGCGGGTAGGAATAGAGCATATTCATTCACAACTTTTAAAGACGCTCGGGGAACACGGATTGGAACAATTTAACCCGCTTGGAGAAGAGTTTGACCACAACCGTCACGATTCGGTAGAAACTGTAGTTACAGATAAAGAAACAGATGACCATAAGATAGTTGAGGTAATGCAAAAAGGATACATACTGGGTGGAAAAGTGATACATCCGGCAAAAGTAAGGGTGGGGAAGTTTGAATAATAAATTATGAACCATAAAAAAACGACTGAATAAAAAGTTCTTAATTCATGATTCAATGACATAATTAAAAAGAAAAGTAAAAAATTAATAAATAATAATTTATATAGTAATTATGAGTAAGATATTAGGCATCGATCTTGGCACAACAAACTCCGCGATGGCTTTCATTGAAGGAGGTGAACCAACTATAATTGAAAACGCGGAAGGCGTGAGAACAACACCGTCTATTGTCGCTATCTCAAAAACAAATGAACGACTTGTGGGAGTATTGGCAAAACGACAAGCTGTTACAAATCCTAAAAACACAATTTTCGGAATAAAACGATATGTGGGACATAGATTTGATGACGCGGAGATACAAAAAGACGAAAAGACTTCACCATTTGATATTGCAAAAGGGGCCGACGGTGGCGTCCTTGTAAAGCTTGGGGATAAGGAATACCGACCAGAAGAAATCTCCGCGATGATTTTGCAAAAGATTAAGAATGACGCGGAAGCGCGACTCGGAGAGAAAATCACCGAGGCGGTTATCACTGTGCCCGCGTATTTTAACGACTCACAGAGAAAAGCCACAAAAGACGCGGGTAAGATAGCGGGACTTGATGTAAAGCGAATTATAAATGAGCCAACGGCGGCGGCTCTTGCGTATGGATTTTCAAAAAAAAAGGAAGAAAAAATAGTCGTCTTTGACTTTGGGGGAGGAACATTTGACATATCAGTGCTTGAAGTGGGTGGTGATATAATAGAAGTAAAATCAACAGACGGAGATTCCCATATGGGAGGCAGGGATATTGACCAGAAAGTTATAAGATGGATTGCGGATGAGTTTAAAAAAGAAAGCGGTATTGATATAACAACGGACCCGTTTGCGCTACAACGACTTGATGAAGCGGCCGAGAAAGCAAAACACGAGCTTTCATCAACGACAGAGACAGAAATAAACATTCCATTTATCACATCAGACGCTTCAGGTCCAAAACATTTACTCCTTAAAATGACAAGAGCTACTCTTGTGGAGCTTGCGAGAGAGTTTATAGACCGCTCCGTTGAAATTACAAAAAGAGCTATGGAGGCTTCTCCATTTAAGACCGGTGATATAGATGAAATTATATTAGTAGGAGGACAAACAAGAATGCCGGCGATTGTTGAGGCAGTAAAGAGTGTTTTTGGCAAAGAGCCGAACAAGTCAATAAATCCAGATGAAGTTGTGGCACTCGGCGCGGCTATTCAAGCTGGTATTATGCAAGGGGATGTGAAGGATGTGCTTCTACTTGATGTGATACCACTTTCACTCGGCATAGAAACGCTTGGAAGTGTTGCGACAAAGCTTATAGAAAAAAACTCCACTATACCGACATCCAAGTCGCAAACATTCTCAACCGCGGCTGACAATCAGACATCCGTTGAAATTCACGTTGTGCAGGGTGAGCGAGCAATGGCAACAGACAATAAATCTCTCGGTAGATTTATCTTAGATGGTATTCCGCCATCACCTCGCGGAGTGCCACAAGTGGAAGTATCTTTTGATGTGGATGCAAATGGAATTCTAAATGTAAAAGCAAAAGATAAAACAAGCGGCAAAGAGCAGTCTATAAAGATTGAAGCTAGTTCTGGACTTTCAGATGAAGAAATTAAGAAGATGAAAAAAGAAGCCGAAATCCATGCAAGCGAGGATGCGAAAAAGAAAGAAGCTGTTGATGCGAGAAATCTATCAGAACAACTTATTTACACGGCAGAAAAAGCTCTAAAAGATGCTGAAGGAAAAATAGGTGATGACATTAAAACAGGAGTACAAGCTAAAATTGATGAACTTAAAAAAATAAAAGACGGCGCTGATACGCAAGCGATTAAAACAGCGACAGAAGAACTCTCAAAAGAAATGCAAAAGATAGGAGAAGCGATGGCAAAAGCCACTCCACAACAGCCGCAAGAAGGAAATGTAAAAGACGCGGAGTTCACCGAAAAGAAAAACGGGGGTAATCCGCCAGCCGGCGGAGATGACACACCACCTGCTGGTGAACCAAAAACAAAATAATAATGATTGGGTACAAAAAATCCGTCAGCCCAAGCTGACGGATTTTTTGTTTGATAAATCTCTTATTTATATGTTATACCCAACAACGGAAAATTGTACATTTTAGAAAAATAAAGAAGCAAAATGACCCAAAAAAATAAAGGGCTACCCTTTATTTTTTTAAAGACGCGTTTAGAGACGCTCGGTAAGTACCTATCTTGTGCGTACGCACAAGATAGGTACTTGTTTAGATGATGTTTTTTAATCAACTCTGTAAGTAAGTATAGTAATTAAGAAAGAGCTATTCCTTGAGTAACTTGGAAACTAAGTTTCCAAGTGGAGTATTTTAAATGGCACTAGACTAGCAAACTGTTAATAACTCTCCCTAATGTCTTCATCATATCAT
>JBBTTR010000041.1:0-5369 GCA_038064155.1 Patescibacteria group bacterium
CAGTGGCGGGGCGATTTCCATTAGTTACGAATTTTTGATAAAGTAGGTTCGAGCGGTATCGTAAAAACACTCAGCAATAAAAGACCTGCATCATAATGCAGGTCTTTTATTGCTGAGCCACCTTAAGAAATGCTTTTATGTACTTCTGTTTGGATTCAAAAAGCAGAACTATGTCGTGAGTATCTGGAGCGAGGTGGAATAATGGAACGACAAGCGAGCTCGGTGTCTGAAACAGTACAGTGTACTGTTTCGGGAACAGTATTTTTTGAGGAATTGAAGAAAAATATTAATGTGAGCCAGCGCCGAATTTGACAGGTGGCGAACAACATTTATTGTTTTACATTTTGTTGTCCAACTTGGAAACTAAGTTTCCAAGTTGGACAACATTTGCCATTTTATTCAATGTAATGTTATAATAATTAAATTATTAGAGTAATTAGAAAATAAAGTGGCATACGATAATAAAGGCGGTGAACGCCAAATGTTTGAAGGTAATTGGACATGTTCTGGATGCGGAGCTGTAATAACACAACTTCCATTTCAGCCAGATCCAGCACGTGTTGGAGGTTTAGTTTGTAGGGATTGTCATAAACAAAAAATGGCTGACAGGCCTCGCAGAAATGACGGTCCCAAACAAACGCATCAAGGAGACTGGAAATGCGCAGGGTGTGGAGGAGCTATTACAGAACTTCCATTTCAGCCAGACCCAGCGAGAGCAGACCAGCTTAAATGCAGAAACTGCTTCCGAAAGTAAGATTTCCATAGTTGGTACATTTCTTCGTTGTATCGCAGAATATTCTATAAGTGTAGAAAAACAAAAAACCCCAGCCGTAAGGCTAGGGTTTTTTGAAGTTATTTAGGCTTTGTTAATGTTGATAGCATTAAGACCTTTTGGTCCTTCTGCTACTTCAAAAGTAACTTTGTCGCCTTCACGAAGATCGTTGAACTGTACGTTCTTAAGTTCATTTGAGTGAAAGAAAAGATCTTTATCTTCTCCATCTCGCGCAATGAACCCAAATCCTCGGTCAGTAACTCGAGCTATTGTTCCATTCATCTTGTTGTAAGAAAACTAGTTTAATAATATTCAAACCTGTAAAAGAGTCAGATTGACTCTTTTACGAGACCAATAGACACTTTATAAGTACTGTAGAACTAAACACGACTAGGTTTCCCTTACAGCTTCGATTTGATTAGCTCTATACTATCATACCCTCTAAAAATGTCAATCAGCAGCAAAATACTAATACAGTGTAATTTGGTCACAGTTTCACTAACTTTTTTATTTTCCGCCCCGCTTCTTACGCTCATTTTCGGTGAGATGTTGCTTCCTTAGGCGCACATTCTTTGGTGTTATCTCAAGATACTCATCATTCGCCATTATTTCAAGCCCAATTTCTATAGTCATTTCTCTTGGAGGTACGAGTTTGATAGCCTCATCAGAACCAGATGCGCGCATATTTGTAAGTTGTTTCCCTTTGGTTGGGTTTACTGTCATTTGCTCACCTTTTGAGGTATTACCAATTACCATACCTTCATATACTTCAGTTGCTTCTTTTATATAAAGTTCTCCACGTGTTTGTAGGTTATCAAGGGAGAAGCCTAGCGTCTTTCCTTGAACTTGCGATATCATAGAGCCAGTTGCTTGGCGCGCTATTTCTCCTGCGTATGGTTTATATCCGATAAAACGAGTTGCAAGTATACCTTGGCCTTTTGTATCAACAACAAACTTGTTTCTATATCCAAAAAGTCCACGACTTGGCCCTTCAAAAGTAATAAATACACGATTTTCGTGTTTTTCCATATTTTTCATTTGCACCGCTCGCATACCAAGTTTTTCAATTACAGTTCCTTGGAACTCTTCTGGTACATCCGCTATAACTTCTTCAAATGGTTCGTGTTTCTTACCATCTATTTCTTTCATAATAACTCGTGGTTGTGACACCTGCACTTCATATCCCTCCCGTCTCATATTTTCAAGCAATATCGCAATATGAAGCTCACCGCGTCCGTATACTGTGAATTTCTCTGGACTGTCAGTATTAAAGTTAACTTTAAGCCCCACATTTACCTCAAGCTCTTTCTCAAGTCTGTCTCGTATTTGGCGACTCGTTACAAATTTTCCTTCACGTCCTGCAAAAGGGGAGTTGTTTACCAAGAAAGTAAGTTCAATGGTTGGTTCGTCCACTGCAATAGCTTCAAGAAGTGGCGTATCTTCATTGTCAGCGATAGTGTCGCCAATATAAATATCGGGGATTCCCGCAAGTAATCCTATGTCACCAGCTTGTATCCCATCTGTTTCTGTACGAGTCACGCCTTTAAATGTAAACAGTTTTGTTATTTTTTGTTTGGTAATCTCTCCGGATGGTTTTTTTATATAAACAGCGTCACTTACTTTTATTTTGCCATCATATACTCGCACTATAGCAATTCTTCCTAAGAAATTATCGTACGCGAGGTTAAAAGGTTGCGCGCGAAGTGGCGCGTCAATCTTGTTTAAAGCAGGCGGTATTTTTTCAAGTATCATATCCAGTAGAGGAGTGAGGTCTTTGCTTTCGTCTTTCATTTCGCGCTTCGCAATACCTTCTCGTCCGATAGCGTAGATAACAGGGAAATCAAGTTGTTCGTTTGTTGCATCAAGTTCAGTAAAAAGTTCAAACACTTTATCGTGCGCCTTTTCAGGATTTGCCGCAGGTTTATCTATCTTGTTTATTACAAGTATTGGCTTGAGTCCTAAAGCTAGAGATTTTTTAAGTACAAATCGTGTTTGTGGCATTGGACCTTCCTGTGCGTCAACCACGAGAAGTACCGAGTCAATAGAACGCAGAATTCGCTCAACTTCTGAACCAAAATCCGCATGCCCCGGGGTATCTACTATGTTGATCTTCGTGTCTTTGTATATGGCGGAAGCGTTTTTGGAGTAAATAGTAATACCGCGCTCTTGTTCAAGCTTATCTGTGTCCATACTCACCCCGCTTTCAACTGCGCCAGTTTGCGCGAGTAGAGCGTCCGTAAGTGTGGTTTTGCCATGGTCCACATGTGCTATTATTGCTATGTTTCTGATTTCTTTCATACTAAACAAAAAATCCCCGAAAGGAGATAATCATTAAATACATAATAACACAAATATTATAAAAAGTATATAATTTGACAATCACTAACTTTAAGAACAAAATATAGGCATTATTAAATAAGCTATATAAAGGACAGTCCTTTATATTTATTAAAATTTTTATAAGATATATGATCAAAAAAAGCTTTGCGTTATTGCTCATTTTGGCAGTGTTTGCGCCACTTTCAGCATTTGGCGCGACTATAAAAGTAGGAGAAACATACTTATTTAATGAGAATGAGACTATAAGAGACAACTTTTACATAGGCGCGTGGGAAGCGTCTATTGACGGAGATACCTTTGGCGACCTTGTCATAGGCGCGGGGAATATTACTGTATCAGGAAATGTTTCAGGAGACGCGACTATCGCGGGTAGTGATGTTTCAATACTTGAAAAAATAAACGGTGACCTTCGTATCATCGGAGGCGATATACTTATCACGAATGATGTTTTAGGCGACATCGTCGTAATAGGTGGTAATGTAAAAATTCTCTCTGGAGTTACTGTCGGAAAAGACCTCGTCGTTCTTGCTGAAAGAGTGATAATACAAGGCGATGTAAAAGGTAAAGTGAGGGTAATAGGCGGAGAGGTGTCACTTGACTCTAAAGTGGATGGAAATGTAGACATAAAGGCAGGTGATAGTATCACAATTAGTGACCATGCGGTAGTGCTTGGCGATGTTGTTTATAGTGGTGAGGATGAATCAATACTTACAATAAGTGATAAAGCCGTGATTAAAGGCAAGACGACATTCAATAAAGGAAAAGTTATTTCTGCGTCAACTTTTAAAACTGCAATGTTGGCGCTGCTTAGTTCATTTGTATTTATAAAATTAATAACGATACTTACAGTCGTTGCGCTTGCGACAATCTTCCTAAAGAAATTCTCAAACCGTGTTGCAAAAGACGCCATTGAACAGCTTGGTAAAAAGACACTTTGGGGCTTTATTACGCTTATTGTAACGCCGGTCGCGATCGCGATGTTTTTTGCGTCAGTGTTTGGTATTGCTCTCGGCGTACTTGGCGCGCTCGGATACGGTATGTTGGTAATACTTTCAGTAATTTATGCTGGTGTGATATTTGGAGCATGGATGGATAAATTGCTTATAAGAAAGAAAGAAAAGATTGAAGTTGATTGGAAGAATGGAGTTGCTGGAGTTGTTGCGCTTACTCTTATAATGCAGATTCCATTTATAGGAGGATTAGGAGGATTGTTCTTCTTCCTGCTTGCTCTTGGAAGTATTTCAACACTTACGTATAACTATCTTTGGACCAGAAGAAAATAAAAGAAACTAACACAAAACCCTTCCGTCTATGGCTGAAGGGTTTTGTGTTATCAAAACAATACTTGCTACATTTGTGACTAAATAGCATAATGGAAATATGATTAATCGAATAATCAAAATAATAATATTTTTACTTATAGTGTATTTAGTACTGCACTATTTTGATATATACGCCTATATAGGCAGCGCTTATATCCCAGATTTCTTAGAAGGTATAATTAACTTCGCGCAAAATACAGCTCCGTCTGAGTTGTGGGGAAAAATAATATCTTTTTTACCTTCTTGATAAAAACTTAGTAACGAAACAACTAAGTTTTTTATAATTTAGTCATTCTTATTTAAACTCATCAAAAGTAACTACAGAAAGATTATCTAAATTATGACCATAATGCTTGAACACTTCCCGTGCGTCCCCATCAAATCTTTTTTCCCAGTCTAAACTAAGTTGTTTGCATGCGTTTTTTAATGAACCTAACGATGCCCCTTCTATTTCTATGTAGGTGGGAATTTTTGGCCACGTGTCTATGTCAAAAATAATATTGTCAAGTTCAAAAGTATGCCGATATTTCTCGATTTGTCTTATGGCCTTTAACCCAATATTCTGAAAAATCTCTGAACATTTATTAAAATCCGACACCTCTAACTCAATTTCCCGCGCGCTATCAGCTGTTTGTTTAACATTCGTTTTATAAGTCAATTGTGTTTTATTTTTAGTTCTTCGGAGCCGAACAAATTTGCCTTTTCCTTTCCACGACATTTCCTGGTCGTAAAAAATTGACTCTTCCAGTTTTTCTTCGCCTTTATCAATAGCGCCAAACGAAATAAGTTTTTTCACAAATTCATCTTTGTTTATATTAAGAAATCTTGTCTCTATTTCTTTTTTCATATTTTGGATTATAATAATTTAATAATAACACAACGGAATGAAATCTTTCTTACGACAATTCTTGTTATAATTATACAAGTTACAAAAA
>JBBTTR010000042.1:0-7474 GCA_038064155.1 Patescibacteria group bacterium
CCACGCGCTAAGCAAATAGTTATAATAACTATGAATTACGAAACACAAAAATTTAGGTCCTCGGGTCGCAAAATCTCTTTGTTTTTAAAATGTTTTTGCTCAACCAGACCATAAATTTTTGTGTTTCGTAATTCAAGAATAATAAAGGTATGTTAACAAAATACACTCACAAAAATATCACATGGATTGATCTTGAATCTCCTACCAAAGAAGAGGTGCGTAAAGTTATGGAAGAATATTCTATCCACCCTACTGTCGCCGAAGAGCTTCTTTTGCCTACTATGAAGCCAAGAGTGGATATGCATGACAACTTTATTTATCTCATACTTCACTTCCCCGCTTTCAAACACACTCACAAACATCAACAGAACCAAGAGATTGATTTTATCGTGGGCAAGAACTTTATTGTAACAACACGTTATGACACTATTGACCCGCTTCATAAGTTTTCAAAAGTATTTGAAGCGAATTCAATATTAGATAAGAGCGACATCGGCACACATGCTGGTTTTGTGTTTTTCTTTATGATTAAAAAACTCTATAAATCACTTGAACATGAGCTTGAATATATAAACGACGCGCTTGAAACGATTGAGGAGGACATCTTCAAAGGCCGAGAAAAAGAAATGGTGGTGTCGCTTTCAATAGTAAGTCGCGACCTTCTTAATTTCAAACAAGCAATGCGCACGCATGAAGAAGTTCTTAATTCATTTGATGAGATAAGTACAGAGTTTTTTGGTAAGAATTTTACGCATCACAGTAAGTCCATCATAAGCGAGTATTACAGAGTGAATAGTCTTATAGGTTCTCACAGTGATTCTTTAGGCGAACTCCGTCAAACAAACGATTCGCTTCTTTCAGCAAAACAAAATGAGGTTATGAAAACTTTGACAATAATGGCTTTGGTAACATTTCCTTTTTCACTTATCGCAACAATATTTGGAATGAACACAAAATTTCTTCCTTTAGTCGGGCTTCCCAATGACTTTTGGATTGTTATTGGTATAATGTTTACATTAACATCTATTATGTTCATATTCTTCAAGTCTAAGAAGATGCTGTAAACTAGCTTTTAGCTTGCAAATCCATTAGCTAAGTAGTTTCAAATAACAATGAAATCGACCAAAAATATAATCCCGATAAATCTTCACAATACGCTGACAAACCAAAAAGAAGAGTTTATACCACGCAAAGAAAGCGTGGTTACTATGTATAACTGTGGGCCAACCGTATATAACTACGCGCATATAGGCAATCTGCGAGCATACGTTTTTGCTGATACGCTAAACAGAATGTTTAGATATAACAACTATGATGTAAAGCAAGTCATCAATATAACGGACGTCGGGCATTTGACCTCGGACGCGGACGAAGGAGAAGACAAAATAGAGAGTGGCGCGAAGCGCGAAGGACTTAAAGTAAAAAATATCATAAAACGCTACACCGACGCGTTTATGGATGATATGCGAAAGCTCAATATAGATATTAATAAAATAATTTTTCCTAAAGCCACGGAGCATATTCCGGAGCAGATTGCTTTCATTCAAACTCTTGATGAAAAGGGTTACACATACAAGACAAGTGACGGGATATATTTTGACACATCACTGCGTCCTAACTATGGCAAACTTGGAAATATAAACATGAAAGGTCTCAAAGAAGGAGCGCGAGTAAAAAAAAACAAAGAAAAGAAAAATCAAACTGACTTTGCGCTTTGGAAATTTTCTCCGCCAGCTGGCGGAGAAAACAAGCGGGAGCAAGAATGGGATTCGCCTTGGGGTATTGGCTTCCCAGGTTGGCATATAGAGTGCTCTGCCATGTCTAGGAAGCTCTTGGGAAATCAGATAGATGTGCACACGGGGGGCGTGGACCATATACCGGTGCATCATAATAATGAAATAGCGCAGACAGAAAGTGTTACTGGAAAACAATTCGTAAATTACTGGATGCATAATGAGCACCTTACAATAGAGGGACAAAAGATAGCAAAGTCTGCCGGTAATACGGTGTTTTTAAGAAATGTAATTGACCGTGGATTTTCTCCCCTTTCACTTCGCTACTTACTTTTGACTTCACATTATAGGACACAAACTAATTTCACATGGGAAGCGCTTGAAGGCGCGCAAACCGCGTTGTTTAAATTGCATAAACATTTCGTGGAAGATTATGGCGCGAAAGACGGCATAATAAATGAAGAATATGAAAAGAAATTTCATAATTTTATTAACGACGATTTGGATATGCCAAAAGCAATCGCGCTCATTTGGGACTTGGTAAAGGACAGGAATGTGCAGAAAGAAGATAAACGCTCAACTTTGCTTTCCTTTGATAAAGCGCTCGGACTCGGGCTTGACAATTCAAATAAAAAACTAATTGAAATGTTTTCTGGAAAAGGAGAAAAACTCCAAATCGGAAAATTACCCAAAGAAATTAAAAAGATGGTGGATGAAAGAGAAGAGGCGCGTAAAAGCAAAGACTTTGAAAAAGCAGACCTTCTCCGCGATGAACTAAAAGAAAAAGGATATGAGATTGAAGACAAAGAAGATGGATTGGAAGTTCATAAAAGCTAATCCTTTGTGAATATAAAATATCGCCTAAACGGCTCATTTGCCCCGCAAATGAGCCGTTTAGGCGATATTTATCTTATTCACAAACTTTCCACAAGTTACACACTTTTTGCGTCAAAATCAACATCAGCGCGAGAAATTTTTTTATGCTAAAATAGATTCATTATGGCGAGTAATCAAAAATCTCAAACATCCGGAATACGAACCGGCTTTCGCGTTCCTCCACAGAATATTGATTCTGAAAAAGCTCTCTTGGGCTCTATGATGCTCAAGCCTGATATATTAAACGAAATTATTACTATTATCTCTCCAGAATTATTCTATGCAGAAAAACACCGAATGATATACAAAACAATATTTGAACTCTTCAGTAAAAACGAACCTATAGACCTACTTTCTGTTTCCTCTCGAATGCAAGAAAAGAAACAGCTGAACCAAATCGGTGGAAGAAGTTATTTGGCAGAACTTGTAAATTCAGTTCCCTCTGCAGGGAACGCGAAACACTATGCGGGGCTTGTACAAAAGACAGGAATGATGCGTTCTCTTATAAACGCTGGAGACTACATATCTTCTCTTGGATACGACGAGGAACAAGACCTTGATGAAATGTTAGACAAAGCAGAAAAGAAAATCTATGAAGTTACAGAATCCCCCACTCTTCATAAGTTTACACAAATTAAAGATTCACTCGGTGAAGCATGGGATAGGATTGACCACCTGCACAAATCAAAAGGTGAACTTCGCGGAGTGCGAAGCGGTTTCAAGGATTTGGACGATATGCTTTCAGGCTTCCAGAAATCTGACCTCATAATCCTTGCGTCGCGTCCATCTATGGGTAAGACCGCGCTTGCGCTTGATATTGCCCGCCAGGCAGCGACTAGACACAATGTGCCTGTGGGAATATTTTCACTTGAAATGAGCTCTCAGCAACTCGTAGACAGAATGCTAGCGTCAGAATCTAATGTAGACGCGTGGAAACTCCGCACAGGAAAACTCACTGTTGATTCAGAATTTGATAAAATACGAGTAGCGCTGGACACTCTTTCAAAGGCGCCTATTTTTATAGATGACCAGCCGGCAAATAATATTCTCAAGATGCGTTCTGTCGCGAGACGTCTCAAGAGTGAACGCGGTATAGGACTTATTATAGTGGACTACCTTCAGCTTATGTCGCCCACAAACAGTAAATCTTCCGAATCTATGACTCAACAAGTTACGGAAATCTCCCGTTCGCTTAAAACAATGGCGCGTGAACTTGAAGTTCCTGTTATTGCGCTCTCCCAGCTTTCTCGCGCCATAGAGCAAAGACGCGGCAAACCTAGACTTTCTGACCTGCGAGACTCTGGTTCTATTGAGCAAGACGCTGATGTTGTAATGTTCATACATCGGGAAGACAAAATGAACGACGATTCAGAAAAAACAAACCTAGCGGAAATTCTTATAGAAAAACATCGAAATGGTCCTGTTGGTAAAATTGACCTTTATTTTGACGAAAAGAGGGTTACATTCAACAGTATTGATAAAAGCAATTTCGGCGATTCTGTGGAAACCGAAGAGACGAATGTTGATTTTTGAGTTGAAAATTTAAAGTCTATAAAGCCCTTAAAGTAAAAATTATGACGGTTTTTGACTTTATGGACTTTCAACTTTATAAACCTATATTATGAATTCAATAAACAAACTAACAGAATTATTTTCCAAATTTCCGGGGATTGGTCCGAGGCAAGCGAAACGTTTTGTGTATTTTTTACTTACAAGAAACAGCGCGTACTTAGAAGAGTTCGCTCGCCTATTACTTAAGCTTAATAAAGAAGTTTCTACCTGCGAGTCTTGTATGCGTTTTTTTGCAAATTCTCTACACAACACTAAAGTATGTGATATTTGCGGAAATCCGAACCGAAACACCGAAATGTTAATGATAGTGGAGCGCGATGCTGACTTTGAAAATATTGAAAAAAGTAAAATATACGATGGTAAGTTTTTTATACTCGGTGGTAAAGTGCCGATATTAGAGAAGAATCCTGAACAAAGAATAAGGGTGAGTGAGCTGAAAGAAAGGGTGCAGGATAAAAATTTAAAAGAAATTATCCTTGCTTTGTCTGTAAGTCCGGATGGAGAAAATACGGAAAAATATATTAGAGAATTGTTGTCGTCTATTGCAGAGAAACCCGCCTTAACTCGCGTCAGCTCGTCAACGCGAGATGGGAATAAAATAAAAATTTCAATCTTGGGGCGCGGACTCTCAACGGGGATTGAACTTGAATACCCCGACTCTGAAACCCTCAAAAACGCTTTCAAGAACAGAGCTTGACATATAGTTAGGTATATAGTAAAATACAATTAGAAAATTAACCTAAATTGTACATTTTAGATTGGAAAGGAGGAAGCAAAATGAAAAAGTTTTTGTTTGTCTTCGCGTTGTTTTTTGTTGTTTTGGGCGCGCAAAGCGCACCAACTGATGCAAAAATGATGGTGGATGAAGAAGGAAATATCCATCACATTGAACAACAACAACAATTGAGAGAACTCTCCGACGAGGAGAGAACTGCTGTTGAAACAGGAAAGGAAGTTCCTATCATTTCTTATATCAGGAGTGAGAGGAGTGATTTTTTTCATATCATCAAAATAAAAGGGTATGAAGAAGTTGTTGATGTTGTATTGAGCAACGGAAAGCTCAATACGATAACTAAAGGTGGAGAGATGTTCGGCGAGGAGGAAATTGCCATACATGTGATTGCGTGTATTGTTGCAATTGTATTTATGATCGCAGTAAATACAATGACTCATTTTCGCGCACTCGCATTCGCACTCACATTTACAGTTGTAATCGCACTCATATTTGCAGTCGCAATCGCACCCACATTCGCAGTCACAGTCACAGTCGTAGGCGTGACCGTGAGTGCATTCGCAGTCGCAAGAACGGTCGTAAACGCGGGTGTAGGCGCATATATGACGAAAACAGAAAAAAGAGTATATAAAATATCGTCGGTGATATTTTATATACTAATTGTGATTGTTATGTTTATATAGCAATCGTAAGAATCCCGCTGTCTTTTGGAAGCGGGATATTTTTTTGCCGTAATACCCCGACTCCGAAACCCTCAAAAAAAATAAAGGGTAGCCCTTTATTTTTTATTAAAGGGCTACCCTTTATTATTTATTATTTTAGAGATTCAATTTTTATAACATTAAAAATTAAATAAAGGGCTACCCTTTATGGGATAACTCTACCCTTTATTGGGATAACTATTTACTGTATTCACAAATAAAGGGCTACCCTTTATTTTTTATTATTTATTTAAGGGATTCAATTTTTATGACATTAAAAATTTGTCTATGACCTTTTCTTTTATTGTATCTGGATTTCGCTTTGTATTTTATAACATCGATTTTCTTCGCTTTTCTTTCTTCTTCAAAAATTCCTATCACCTTCGCTTTTTCTATATACGGAGCGCCTATTTCCGTATCTTTGCCATTATCAATAAGAAGCACTTTATCAAAAGTGATTTTGTCCCCTGCTTTATGTTCTCCCGGCAAACACTCAATTTTCACTATATCTCCTTCAGATACGCGGTATTGCTTGCCACCAGTCTCTATTACTGCGAATTCTTTCATATTAACCTAAATAATAGCTTATTTTGAAAATAAATCAAGTTTACCGTTACTCTTCCTTTTCTGGTCTATCTATCAAAATCGTCTCAACATCTACCGATTCGCCGGTTATTTTGAGGACATCTTTGTCTATTTTATTGAATTCTTTTGAAGCCGAATTATAGTGGTTTACAGTCGTTGAAAGCGAATTGCCTACCTTTTTGAAGTAGTCGTCATAACTCTTCAAATGCCTTGTGAGGCCTTCTACATGCTTGCCAATAGCTTTAGCGGACTCTTCTATCTTAAATGCACGGAAGCCATATAACACAGACTGCAAATATGCCGCAAATGTCGTCGGAGACACTATAATCACATTCTTGTCTTTATACGCGTAATCTATTAAACTCCTGGTATTCACCTTTACGGATCCCACTTCATTTACAAGCAGGTCATAATAAATCCCCTCTGCTGGAATAAACATAAACGCAAACGGTAATGTGCCATCTTTTGGTTTTATATATTTTGCCGTCTCGTCAATTCTTTTCTTCAGGTCGTTTACAAAATCTTTTTCTAATTCTATTTTTCTGTGCTCATCATCTTCATTTACTACACGATTATAATTATCAAGTGAGAACTTCGCATCCACTGGTATCATTCCTTCTTTTGTTATTATAACCGCGTCCACTGTCTCACCTCCTTCAAACTGATATTGTAATTTATACGCAGTCGCGGGAAGTATGTTACTCAAGATGAGCTCCAGGCTCGCCTCGCCTAAGTTTCCTCTTTGTTTTTGATGCTTCAGAACTTTCTCCAAGTTTTGCAATTGCCCTGCGATAGTAAATACCTGCTTGTTTGATTCTTTCGCCTCTGCCATACCTTTTGACACATCGGTCAAATGTTTTACCATCTGCTCGTTCACGTCCTGTACAAGCTTCTGTGACTGGTTAAACTGATGCCGCGCAGACTCGCTCATCTGCTTTGTGCTCTCGCCAAATTTGCTATCCATAACTCTTGTAAGCTCTTGAAGCTGATTTTGTATAAGCATAGACGATTGGTCATCTTCTTTGCCCCCACGTTTCCGCATAGCAAGCCAAACAATCACACTGTTTATAACGGTGAATATAATTAAAATTATTACAACTGCCAAAATAGTATTCATATCAAGTTAATTCTACCATATTATTTCCTCCGGAAAAAATATAAAATACATATTTTATGAACTGTAATATACACCATATTTTATTCTACAACCCGCAACTTAACTATGCCAGTATACTGGCATAGTAAATATAAAATATAACAAATAAAAAACTTAT
>JBBTTR010000042.1:7574-11818 GCA_038064155.1 Patescibacteria group bacterium
ACTATGCCAGTATACTGGCATAGTAAATATAAAATATAACAAATAAAAAACTTATCTCGTTTGAAAAGTTGTTTCTACACAAGCAGATATGCTAATATTTAAGTATTATGATTCATAATCAAATAAAAGAAAAAATAAAAACAGCGATGAAAGCCCGAGACGAGATTGGACTTTCCGTACTTCGCGGTCTTTTAAGCGCTTTTACCAATGAGCTTGTCGCACGAAGACGGAAACCAAACGAAGAACTCTCTGATGATGACGCGATTGCTGTAATCAAAAAGCAGGCAAAACAAAGAAGAGACTCAGTAGAGCAATTTAGAAACGGAAAAAGAGAGGATCTCGCCAAAAAAGAAGAAAAAGAACTTGGAATACTCTCTCAATATTTGCCAGAGGAAATGAGTAAAGAGGAAGTCGAAATCATGGCAAAAGCAAAAAAAGAAGAACTTGGAGTGACCGACAAATCAAAAATTGGAATACTGATAGGAGCAATAATGAAAGAGACCAAAGGAAAGGCAGATGGTAGTGTTGTAAAAGAAGTAGTTAATGGATTATTTTAAAACAAAAAACCGCGCGCCTTTGGCGCGCGGTTTTTTGTTTCTTGTCCTAAGTTGATAAAACAGATTACTATTCAACCAAATCCCCCATTACTTTAAACTTAACCTGTACCGGATTTCCTTTTCCATCTGATAGTAGAAAATCTTTTGATAAATCAAATGCGTTATCTCCATCGTCCTGACGGATTGTTGCGTAGTATATCTTATCTACTTCCATTCCTCGCAACAGCTCTACCGTTCCAGAGTTTACACCGGCAAGAAATAATTGCGCGCCAAGCGCGTTTCCAAGAACACCGTCGTTGTCCTCATGAATTACAACCCATCCCGCATTTTCAAGCGTAACAAGTTCAACATTTACTATGACACCTGGCTTTTGGTCCCGAACAAGTATCGCATTTTCTCCTGAAAGCGCTATATCTGATGTTTTGTCTATAACTTCTGTATCTGCATCCATGCTGTCTATAAGCTCTGTTGTATTCCTCATTGGAAGCCATGTTCCTAAAAATCCTATTATAATACCAACGACAAAGGCAATAATCACCTTCGCGCTAAAAAAACTTTCTATTTCCATATTATTATTTTCTGTTACTTGTAATAAGTCCATTGGGCTATTTTACACCTTTATCAGCTAAATTAAACCTTGCACAAAGCCTGACTTTCTTTCATAATATCTTCTAATTTTCGCCCTTGTAAACCTATAGATTTTAGAATATCTTCGTTTTTTTCAATATTTTTACACAAAACTACTTTCTGTTGCATTAATTTTACTTTTTCTTCAGATGTTATTGTGGTAAGAGCGGTAATCGGTTGTATACCAGTCTCCTCTATCAAATCCTGTAAACTCGCGCCGTTGGGATAGTTCCATGACATCATTTTCATTCCTACACATTTTCCATATTCAATCGCATTTTTGCTAAATCTGGTATTTGTTATCAACCAATCTTCATTAATAATCTCTTTATTATCTTGTTTCATTTTATTACGAATATCTTCAAAACGAGAGTGCACATAAAGCGCAATTTGAAGGTCAGATGTGGTACTGAGTTTATTATGAAATTTAATTTCAGCTCCTATATATTTTCCATCTTTTTCCGCCAGTATGTCTATCTCGTGTTCAACACATATACCTTGTACCATAGTTCCGATTCTTACATTTTTGTATCCTTTAGTTTGAAAAATTTCTCCAATAAAGTTCTCAAATGGATATCCGGAAGGTCCAAGCGCAAGTATTGCGCGCTTCATTGAGTAACGCGCGGCGACAGGTTTTTCAATATGCTTCAAATGCTTAAACGCGTGTTTATAGATTGCGTCTGTTGTCATTCCGTCTTTAATCTCTTTTTCAACTTTCTTAATCACTTCTCGGGTATCTTTGTCAGAGGCGCCAGAACGATGAAGAGACTTTCGCAGTTTATTTATGTCAAACGGCTCCAATGTGCCGTCTTGTTTTGTAATTAATACTTGTTTTGTCATTATATTATTATACCACCTCCCAAACATTCTTCCCCATCATACACAACGAGCGATTGCCCAGATGCGGCAGCACTCTGATTCTCATCAAACTCCACTATCACTTGGAAACTAAGTTTCCAAGTGATTTTACAATTTTGTAGTTTTTGGCGGTAATGTATTCGCCCTTGATATTTTTTACTTGTGTCAGGCATCTCTCCGCTTATCCAATTCACATCTTTTATTTTTATCTGTCTTTCATCTATATGCGATAAATGTTCTAAATTCGGTTTAAAACATTTATGTGAGACAGAAATTGTGTTTTTTGATATGTCTTTTGAAGTTATATAATACGGCTCGTCATTTGTGCCTTTGAGGTCAATTGTAAATCCATGTCGCTGTCCGATGGTTAGAAATGTCACACCACTATGATTCCCTATTACTTTGCCATTTTCGTCCAATACATCCCCCTTTTTCTCTTCAATATAATTTTTAAGAAAATCAGCAATATCAAGTTTTCCTATAAAACACAGCCCTTGGCTGTCTTTTTTCTTTGCAGTTGAAAGTCCAAATTTTTCCGCAAGCTCTCGTACTTTCGGCTTAGCAAACTCCCCAATCGGAAAAAAAGAATGTTTTAGTTGTTCTTGTGTAAGTGTCCAGAGAAAGTAGCTTTGGTCTTTATTATCATCGTTCCCAATAAGCATTTTGTATTTGCCGTCTTCTTCAACTTTTCTCGCGTAATGCCCAGTCGCAATATAGTCAGCACCTGATGAAAGCGCTTTTTTAAGATATGCGCCAAACTTAATCTGCTTATTGCACATTACATCAGGATTCGGCGTTCTCCCCTCTCTATATTCAGAAATCATATAATCAATAATTTCTTTTTTGTATTCTTTCTCCAAGTCAAATGTCAGAAATTGAATCTCAAGTTTGGCGCACACCCTCATCGCGTCTATTCTATCCTGCCTCCATTGGCACGGTAAGAAATCCGGATGCCATACTTTTATAAAAACACCAGTCACATCATACCCGCGCTGCTTCAGTAGCGCGGCCGCAACACTTGAATCCACCCCGCCAGAGAGCGCGACATAAACTTTTTTACCTTTAGTTTCTTTCATAGCCTGTTTAAGTTTAACTTAAACATATTTATTTAAGTTAAACTTAAATGGATTAATTTAAATATATCTTCTTTTTACGTATATGCTCTGCGAATGTTTCACTATAGTGCATTTCACCATTTTTGTCAGAGAGAAAATATAAATAATCAGATTTGATAGGGTTAACTGTCGCGCGGATTGAATCAAGCCCAGGGTTTGATATCGGCGTTGGCGGTAATCCTTTATTTGTATATGTATTATACGAATGATCTTCTCTCAAATCCTCTGTAGTGAGAGTAAATGAGTTCTTGCCGTTTACGTAACTAAATACCGCATCAACTTGAAGTGGCATACCTATATTTATTCTTTCCCACAATATTCCAGCAACTATCTTCCTCGTTTTTGTAGTGCGAGCTTCTTTTTCTAAAATAGAAGCCATCTTTATTATTTCATCAATCGGTTTTCCAAATGCTCTTATTTCGTCATCTACCTCAGTTATCTTTTTAATAAAGTTATTATTAAGTTCACGCGCAACTTCTTTTGCTTTAACATTAGGGAGAAATAAATATGTATCTGGAAAAAGATACCCTTCTTTACCATTTACTAAAACTATAAACTCTTCTCTATCAAACGAGTCAGACTTATCTTCAAGGATTTTTCCTATTTCATAATTTGTAGCGCCTTCTGGAATCACGACTTCAATCAAACTAAGGTTAAAGTCTCCGGTTGTAATCCTTCGCGCAATACTGAAAATATTTTCTGGCTTATCAAAAAAATAATCCCCCGCTAATACTCCATTTTCTCCATTTAGCATAATGGCGATATTCCGAAGCCAAAGTGATGAACGCACTATTTCCTGCTTTTTAAACTGATTTGTTACATCAGACAAAGTTTCACCTTCTTCAATTGTTATGGTGTTTCCAAAAGGAAATTCGGACGGCGCTCTAAATATTACCGCATAAAAGGCAAATAGCGCAACAAAAAGAGCAATAACAATAAGTGCTGTTTTTCTCTTATTGAAGTTTAAATATTTATTGGTCTTCTTGTAGTATTTAAAGAAATACAATCTTATCAATTGTGATGGTTTATACATATCTATGAATTACGAAACACAAAAATTTAGGTCCTCGGGTCGCAAAATCTCTTT
>JBBTTR010000043.1:0-27349 GCA_038064155.1 Patescibacteria group bacterium
GAGTATTATGTATCTAAATTATCAGGAGAGTGCAAAAATGGGTGGACTCAATCACTTATTTGACAAAAAATCGTAATCTGCTATACTCCCTATGTGAGTGTCACTTTTTGAGTGGCTCTAACGAAAGTCTGCGAAAACACCGCTTCACGGCGGTGTTTTCGTTTACCAATTTACGACTTAAATCCTATATTTACAAGAATCACTAAACTCCCCCTCAACAGAGCTGACATTTTGGATAATATAACCATATTTCATTCCACAACCCGCAACTCAACTATTCCAGTATACTGGAATAGTGTTTTAATAAAAATAATAATGTAACAATATAACAACTATTCCAGTATACTGGAATAGTTGTACCAATATACTGGCATAGTATATTGGTACAGGAAGAATGATAGAGGTATAACGCGACATAATTTATTAAAGGATAACATAACGCGCGGCGTAGCAACTGTTCCAGTATACTGGAATAGTAAGCATGGTTCAAAATTTGGATTTTATATTTACTATTCCAGTATACTGGCATAGTAATAAAATATATATAACAAATAAAAAATTGGTCTTGTTTGATAAATTTTTTATCTAAATTTGAAATTTGAAATAAACTACCTCTCAACAGAGCTGACGGGACATTACCTTTCGTTGTTTGTTTAGAAAAGAGTTAATGTTTACTGATGTATCTGATGATAATCTTTAATACCTTGTTTCTTTACATAATTCTCAAGCATAGATAAATTACCGTATTGTCCTACGGTATTGATATAGTATCCATTGTCCAAAACTGCCCCACAGAGATGTTCTAAACCGAGTTTAGAAGTTTAGAACATTTTTGAATAGTCTTTACTTTCTACTTTATTAGCTCTAAAGACTTTTAACTATCTTATGGATTTCGTCCTGCTCTGATTTCACGGATAAAGAAATCTCCTTGTTCTTTAAAATTAGGGTCAAGATCTATGGCCTTTTGTATTTCAGCCACAGCTTCTTGCCTTCGTCCAACTTGCAAATATGCCGCCGCAAGAGATACATGGAACTGCGGATTTTCAGGATTTTTTTCAACGGAAATCTCCCAAGACCGCACAACATCGTTTACTCTCCCGGCTCGAGTATATGCATTTATAATCCGTCCATCAATTCTGTCTTCATCCGAGATTGGTCCAATCAAACTATTAATCTCATCTTCCTTCCCAGCATAGATTGCCCCAGTCCGATAAATAATCTCCGCGTCTTTAAAATTAGGTTCAAGTTCATACGCGTCTTTGAAAATCTTAAGAGCTTTATCGGGTTCTCCTAAGTTCAGATACGCCGTACCAAGTTCAAACCTAATGGTTTGCTTGTCTGGAGAAAGTTCAACTGCTTTTTTAAGATGAGGTAACGCTTCATTGTGCAAATTAAACTGACTTAGAAATGCTCCGTAGAAAATCCTCAATCGCGCGTCATCTGGCACTTCTTCAATAAGCGCTTTCATCTCTTTGTTTGCCAACTCAAAAAATTTTGTTTGTATTCCAATATCGCCTCCTTCGCTTCTGGAACGAAGCGCGATTGTAACCATTTGTTCCACTACTTCTTGCTTACCAACAACTCCATATGATATAGCTTTCTCAAAACTTTTGATATTTGCGTCAATACCTTCCGCCTGCGGAGATATGCTTTTTATAATCGCCTTTGCGGTTAATATTCCTTTTATATTGAAGAAGTAAAGAGAGAAAATCATAGCGACAATAATCCCTGGTATGGCAACCCTTTTGAAGCCATAGCTTCTTTTACTTTTGTCTTCGTTTAAGTCAGACCTAAATGTTGAGTGTGTATAAATATAAGCCGCAACGGAGAAAAATAGAATGTAACTAATTATATTATCAAACACAAACATATTGTGGAAAAAGTATCCCGCAAGCAACCCCGTGAATATACTTTTTTCTGTCACGGAAAGGTTTATTTCAAGACGACGCCATAAGTAATAGAGCATGAATATTGGTATTGCAATATATGCGAGAAAACCAAGTATTCCTCCGGCAATCAACCAATCAAATACAACATTGTGAACCCTGTCAAACCATTGTTCCTGCGCGTAAAGTGATGGTTTGTAATATTTATTAAATACAAAATTAAAATTCTCTTGCCCCCACCCAAGTATCGGACGTTCCTTCAAACCTTCAAGGGCCATTCCCCAAATAGTAAAGCGTGTAGAGCCATCTTCCATGGAAATTGACGAAAGACGATTAAGTGTATCACTTTTCTTTACAAAATTTGTATCATTTACAAAGATGAATATTCCTGTAGATACTATAAGAAAAGCTAAAATACTAACTGAGATTTTTCTAACAATTTTTCTTTCTTTTTCAAAAATAGTAATTAAAAGAGTCGCGAGAATCATACCGCCAACGATTCCAATAAGCGCGCCTCTTGTTGCAGTGAAGTACAATATTACAAGCTGTAGAATTATTACCGCGCCATAAATATACCTAATCCATGATACGCCTCTCCACCTTACTAGCAAGAATACTGTTATAAAAATATGGAACAACATGTAAATAGCTAAATACGATGCATTGCCGAGCGTTGCGTCAAGTCTAACTCCGCCTTGATTAATGGTTGCTTTCCCCGCTAGTTGCAATACACCGTATATACCAATGATTGCGCTTACCGCGACAGTCGTATTCCAAAACCAATTCCAAAGCTTCTCTGTATTTAACACCATGCCTGCAACAATGAAATATCCGAGCAAGTGAAGGAGGGTTATAAGCCCTTCCATTCTCTCAAAGTTGGACCAAAAACTCTTGAAAGGATTCGCGCCAAAGATATCCGCTATAGCTATAATACCGACAAAAGAAAGCACTGATACCAAAAGCCATGAGAATTTTGGTCGATATGCTTTATCAAATAACGTCAAAATTGCCCATCCAGCGACAAGCAGTTCCACCAAAATCCTAAATAGAAAGTTCTTCCCTGTAATAAAAGGGAAAAACATGGTACTTGAGATAACAAAAGGGATAAAAGGGATAATAAATATCCCAACTAATAGAACATATCTCAATATTTTATTCATTCTGAATATTATAGCACTATATATAAGTCTCACAAATCCGCGTTTGGTATTGGAAACTAACCTGATATACTGATGGTTATACTAATGGTATTATGAAAAAAGCATTGATCAATACTGCAAAGCAACAAAAAATATGAGGGGCCTTTTCGTAGAGAACCGTCTTGTTAAGGTATTTCGTCTTACAAGCCAAGCTTTTGTCGGATATAAAAATAAAATAATAATCCTTTTGGGGCTTGGTTTTCTTGGCGGACTGCTTGAAGGAATCGGTATTACCGCGATTATCCCGCTTTTTTCTTTTCTTTCTGAAGGCGGCGACACTTCAGAAAATATAATTACCAAAATGACCAAGGGTATGTTTGGGATACTTCATATACCCTTTGCGATAAATTATGTTCTCATATTTATTGCGACACTCTTTATACTAAAAGCCATTGCAACCTTCTTCTCTAAATATATCACAGAAATCATCGCAAATTCATATATAAAAGAGACACGAGTTAGACTACTTAGCCATACATTAAATGCTTCATGGCCATACCTTTCAAAACAACGCATAGGACATCTTGAGAAAATACTTTCTTATGACATTAACTCTGGCGCGGTGCTTCTTAATTTGACTACAGGAATAGTGATCCTTGCAGTGAATATAATAATATATAGCACTATAGCTCTTAATATATCGAGTGTTATTACCTTAGTAACACTTTCCGCTGGAGGAATTATGTTTTTTATATTCAAACCTTTGGTACATCGTTCAAGAATTACAGCCCAAAAGAGCGGTTTTGTAATGAAAGACGGTTCAAACCTTATAAACGAAAGTATGACTGGCATAAAAACTATCAAGGCGATGTCTATTGAGGATAAGATTGCCAACAAAGCGCAAAATATATTTAAAGAGTGGAAAGAACTGACAATACGGATAGCGACTCTTTCAATCTTCACAAATTCCGCAATGCAGCCCATCGCTATACTTTTAGTACTTGCCCTCTTTGCATTTTCTCATGCAAATAGCGGATTTATATTTGCGACTTTTGCTGTAATTATATATGCTATCCATAAAATATTCGCTTATATACAACATGGGCAGGGACAACTTCATACCCTAAATGAACATTACCCGTTTTTGAGAAATGTCTTAAAGTACGAAGAGGAGGCAAAGATACATAAAGAAAAAGATGCCGGAGATACTCCATTTAAATTTAATAACGCAATCACGTTTGAAGATGTATCTTTCTCTTATCACAAAAAAGATCCAGCTTTAAGGAATGTGCAACTTACTATCCAAAAAGGAGAAATGACTGGTATCATAGGCCCATCTGGATCAGGAAAAACAACTATTGTTGACTTGTTGTTACGCCTTATAGAGCCGGAATCTGGGAGAATTCTCCTTGATAATACTGATATACGCGATATCAATATAAGAGAATGGAGAAAAAATATAGGATATGTGCCGCAAGATATGTTCCTTATAAACGATACCATTCGCAATAATATTACATTCTACGATGAAAATATAAATAATGAGGACATAAAACGCGCCACAAAGATGGCAAACATTCACGATTTCATTGAAACATTGAGCGAAGGGCTTGAAACAATGATTGGAGAACGCGGAACAAGACTCTCGGGAGGACAGCGCCAACGCATTGTTCTTGCGAGAATTCTCGCGCGTAATCCAGAAATCCTTGTATTAGATGAGGCAACGAGCGCGCTAGATAATGAATCTCAAGCGCTTATATTAGAAACAATAGAAAACCTGCGTGGCAAATTAACTGTTGTAGTAATAGCACATCGTCCATCTACGATTAAAAATGCCGACCATCTTGCCGTAATAGACAAAAATAAAATTGTTGAAATAGGAAAACCCGCGGAGATGTTAAAAAACAAAAATTCGTATTTCTATAGAATAAATAAGGAATAAAAAATAATTAAAAAATATTATGTCAAAAAAAATATTGAGAAAATTAAAAACACGATTGCGTGATTTACTCAAACCTCAGGGTCATATTTTAAAAGAAATTACTGTAAAAAAATATAAGAAACATTTTAAAGTAAAAACCTTTATTGAGACAGGCACTTACCTGGGAGAAATGGTAGACGCGGTAAAAGATTCTTTTGATAAAATTTATTCGATAGAACTTAATGAAGAACTTTACAAGAAAGCGAAAAATAATTTTGCGCGATTTAGTAATATAGAGATTATGCATGGAGATAGCGGTGAAATACTTCCTGAATTGTTGAATAATATTAACGAGCCAATCCTGTTTTGGCTTGATGGACATTATTCCGCGGGAAACACGAGTAAAGGCAGTTTGAACACACCGATTATAAAAGAGCTTGTTACAATTTTCCAACATCCGATTAAACAACATATAATACTTATAGACGATGCCCGACTTTTTAATGGTGCGGATGATTATCCCACATCTGTTGAAGTCAGTACAATTGCCGAAAAATACGGATACAAACAAGAAATAAAGAAAGATATTATTATAATATCTCATCCATGATTAAAAGAATCCAAAACAAACTTAAAAAAATTCAGCAACAATCGCGATTCAAAAAAGACTTTTTGCAATTTAGTAAGATGTCAAAACATAGTAACAGACAATTGCCTTTACTATGGGAACATGCGAGGATGATGTATGAAGATACAGACAAAACACCATTTGATACTCATTATATATATCATCCGGCATGGGCAGCTCGGATACTCGCAAAAACAAAACCTGAACTTCATATAGATATATCATCAAAACTTGATTTTTCAACACTTGTTTCTGCTTTTATACCGATAAAATTCTATGATTTTCGTCCTGCAAACATAATCCTTGATGGTTTAATTTCAGAAAAAGTTGATCTGCTAAACTTACCTTTTGAAGACAAAAACATAATGTCTATTTCATGTATGCATGTCATTGAGCATATTGGATTAGGCAGATATGGTGATAAAATTGATTCAGATGGCGACATAAAGGCAATAAAAGAACTGTCTAGAGTGCTTGCAAAAGGCGGCGTTCTCCTCTTTGTCGTGCCTGTTGGAAAACCTAAAATACAATTTAACGCGCATAGAATATATTCTTACGAGCAAGTTCTTGAATATTTTAAAGACCTTATTCTTAAAGAATTTGTCTTAATACCTGATGATGCGCTTGAGAGAGGGATGATAATAAATGCAGATAGAGATGATGTTGCCAAACAAACATACGGATGTGGGTGCTTTTGGTTTATCAAACAATAACAAATGATAATACAAATTATAAAACATTATATAAAATTAGTGATAGGAAAGTCTGATCCATTTTGGCATCTTTTTGTTTTTGAAAATAAAGTTAATAAAAATACATGGCTTAATAGAAGAAAAATACTATCGTCCTCGGAGCAATCTTTGGCAGAAAAAAATAATTACGAAAAAGAAGAATTATATTTAAACAGCGATGACCCATTAGTAAAACAAGGTTATGAACTAAAACAAAAAACTGAAAAATATTTTAAAGACCTGTTGCTTGATAAAACCGATATTCGTATATTAGTACATGTGCCGGGTGAAATTTTTTCGCCTGGCGGGTTTTCGCTATTTACAAACTTTGCTGAGAGTTTTGAATTTATAGGAGTACCAACAAGGATTTTAGGATGGAGTGATGATATCAAACGAGATTTAGATGATTTCAAACCAAATGTTCTTATTTCAAGCGATCACTTTAAATATCTTGAAAAAATTGATTGGGATGCGATAAAAAAATACAGAGAAGGCAATAAGCTAAGCATAGGGCTTACCGCTTCTCTTGCTGAATACGGAAGCTCTCCTCTCGCTGAGCGTTTAGATTGGGCAAAAGAACATAATATTGATTTCTTCTATAGTTTCCGTGATAGTGATTATGTTCATACACGCAAAGAATACAAACCGTTCTTTGAAGTTGGTTACAAAATTCTATTCATACCATTTGGCGCAAACATACTTCATTATTACCCTGTCCCGAATATCAAAAAGTATTTAGATTATGTATTCCTTGCGTCCGTCAATAAACACAAAGCTCAACGATATGTTAAATACATACTGCCGATTGTTTCAAAGTATTCAGGACTTATTGATGGACCAGGGTGGAAAAACGCCAATGATTTTAATTTTAACCGTGACCGTGATAGGTATGTATACGCGCGAAGCAAAATCGGATTAAACATCCACCTTGAGGAACAGGTGGATACAGCATGCGAAGTAAACGAGCGTACTTTCATGCTCGCAGCATGTGGTATACCGCAGGTGGTTGATGACGCAAAATTGCTCCCGAAGCTTTTTTCCGAAAATGCCCTTTTCATTGCAAAAACCCCGAATGAATATTACAAACACTTTGAAACAATACGGGTAAACCCCGGTATCGGAACCACGCGTGCACTCGTCGCACAGCGCGAGGTCTTCGAGAAACACACAACCTTTCATCGCGCTAACGATTTTATAAGGCAACTCATAAAAAATAAATTGGTATGATAATAATAAAAATACAAGGAGGTTTAGGAAATCAAATGTTCCAATTTGCGCTTGGTCTTGGATTGTTGGAAAAAACAAACCAAGAAATTAAATTTGACCTTTCAGGATTAAATCCATTAAAAGGAGTAACTGAGCGTTTTTTTGGACTTAATAAGTTTAATATTGAAATGCCAATAGCTTCAGCTTCTGAAATTAAACTTTTCACACAAGAAAAGAGACGTCATCTACTAACAAAAATAAAAAGGATATTCGGACTTAGAGTGCCTCGTTATATAATAGATACTCATTTTTTTAACCCTAAAATATTCGATACTACGGATGATGCGTATCTTGACGGTTATTGGAAAACTGAAAAATATTTTCCAGATAATAAAGAGATCGTGCAAAAAGTATTCGCACCGCGTCTTCCACTTAGTAAAAGCGCAAAGATGATTACAGGCAAAATTAATAACGAGAGTGTTTCAATACATATTCGCCGTGGTGATTATGTTACTAATAAGAAAGTGGCTGCCGTACTTGGAATCTGTAAATTAAGTTATTTTCAAGAGGCGCTGTCTATAGCAACAAAAGATTTTGTAAACGCGACAATTTTTGTATTTACAGATGACATTAAATGGGTAAAAGAAAACCTGAAAGTTTCTCATTCTATAATTTTCGTTTCAGGTGGAGATAACGGATTAGAAGATTTTGAAGAGATTATTCTTATGAGCAAGTGCAACCGACACATCACCTCAAACAGTTCATTCAGCTGGTGGGGCGCGTGGCTTGACCAGCGAGATGATAAGATGATTATCGCGCCAAAGCAGTGGTATAAAAAGTTTGAAAATAAAGATATTGCGCCAGATTCATGGATACGAATATAGATATGCAAATAAATACAAAGAAAAGACCCATTGTATCGATAATAATGGCTGCATACAATGCGGAGAAATATATTGTGGAAGCAATTGAAAGTGTATTGTTTCAAACATATTCAAATTGGGAACTTATTATTACGGATGATTTTTCCAACGACGAGACATCGAAAATCATAGACGAGTATAAAAAGAAAGATAATCGTATTAAATCAATTCGTTTGGATAAAAATTCTGGACAAGCAATTGCTCGTAATAAAGCCATTGAGAAATCTCTGGGAAAATACCTTGCTATACTTGACGCAGACGATATTGCTCTCCCCAACCGACTTATCACACAAGTTGAATTTCTTGAATCCAATAAAGATATAGATTTTGTGGGAAGCTATGTTGAACTAATAGATGAAAAAGGAGAAATAATTGGAAAAAAGAAAAAACCGCTCACATATGAAGAAATAAAGTTTCCACTCCTTCTACAAACGCAATTTGTCATGTCAGCCGTGATTTTGAGGAAAAAAGTTCTTATAGAAATTGGAGGTTTTGACAATGATTACCTATATGCTGAAGATTATGATATGTGGGACAGACTTTTAGCGCGTGGCAAAAAATGCGCGAACATTCCGGCAATATTTACACAACACAGAATACAACCTCAATCCGTGACACAAATGTCTCACACTCAGCCTGTTCAGGAAAAACACGCTCTTGATATAAACGCTCGCTGTGTAGCGCGATTTATAAACATACCAAAAAATGAGCTGGAAAATCTTGTTAATTTTGTTAACAATAAACCGCTTTCTGTTTTTCAACTTTTTAACGCCTTAAAATGGTATAAATGCCTGGTGCAAAAATATATTGCTTCTGATACATGCGCTGATGCGGAAGCTATATATGTAAAGAATCTCTATAAAATAATACTCAAACATAGTATTAAAATAAAAATAAAACAATTACTTAGAATAAAGTCCTAAAAATTTTATATACCTTTGAATATTTCCTTGATAACTGTAGTTTTGAACAAGTCTTTCTTTTGCTTCTCTTCCTTTCTTTTCTCTAAGAGTTGTATCCGTAATCAATTTTTCAAGATTTTTTACCCATTCGTTTTCATTTTTTGGCAAAAAGCCTCCAATCTCTCCTTCTATAAAATATCTGTTCTCCCCGACGGGAGATATAATCACAGGTACGCTAGATGCCATATAATCAAGCACCTTCAAACTGCACCTGCCTTCATTTGACTCATTATCCACAAGCGGACATAATCCGATATCAAAAGAATTGTTCGCTTTTTGTATCTCGCCCTCTTTGCCCCAATCAAGCTTTTCCACATACTCCATATCCACGCCAGTAGCGTCAAATATTTCTTGAATCTTTCCAGACTTTCCTGCTCCAACTATTTTAAATATTATTGGTAATTTTTTATTTGACAATCTTTTCAAAATTGGCGCTAACAGTTTTAAATTTTTAATGCTTTTTTCAGCTCCTCCAATCCAGCCAAGTACGACTTTGTCGCTGTTTTTCGCTGTCTTGTATTTCTCCGCAAGCGTATAATCAATCAAATTTGACATAATCATCGCGGGTTTACCGCGTATCCACGGCCATTTTGCCAGATAATGACTTGCCACAATAAATTTATCAGCAAATAAAGCCAGTGCTTTTGGCGCGATTGGGTTTTGCACCCATGTGGCATCGTCAAAATCAAAAATTATCTTTGGACGAAAAATGATTTTTACCATAATGATAAAGAAAATAAAGTATGTGCTAAAAATCGGGTTTTGCAGGAAAACGACATCTTCGCGTCTTAGTGAAAAAATTATTTTTAAGTATCTCCACCGCGCTTTAATCCTACTAACATCTTTATGGTATACAGCAGGTATTATAAGCTTTGATTCGTAACCTTCTTTTCTTAAGAAATCTGCAACAAAAAAAGCTCTGTGGCGCGAACCTCCCGCGCTTATTGTTGATTTTGTAAAAATATAAAGCATATATTAATTTTCATATATAGACATATATTTCTCAACTTGTTTTTCTAATGTAAAATTATTCACAACTCTCATTCTTCCATTTTTACCAAACTCTCTTGCTTTTTCAGGAAACTCAAGTAAACCAATTATCGCCTGCGCAAAACTATTTGTATCGTATGGATTTCTAATATACCCTGTCACGCCATCTTCAACAATTTCTCTTGACCCGCCAAAACACGTTGCGACAACCGGCTTTTCCATAGCCATAGCTTCAATATTAACCATACCAAATGTGTCAAAACACACAGACGGAAATACAACGACATCAGAAATACTGTACATGGCGCGCAAATCAGATTCATCCAACCATCCCGTAAAGACGATTTCAACTCCGAATTTATCGGCAATTCTTCGCATCTCTTCTTCATAAGCGTCTCTTTTTGAAGCTATGACCAAAACTGATTGTGGTATAAAATCTTTTACAGTATTCATTATTTTTATTATCTGCACACTTCCCTTTCTCCAACCAGATTTGCCAACTTGCAAGACAATTTTTTTGTCTGTTAAATTAAAGTTGCTCTTCAATGTCTCACCTCCGTCAACTTTGTTCCATGAGGAAAGACCTTTTACAGCAACTTGGGGAGTCCATATATTAGTATCAATGCCATTATGTATTACTTCAACATTTTTGATTTTATTTTGTTCAAGCGCTTTTTTCAGCTCATTGCTCACGGCATATATATTGTCGCAATATCTCAAATAATACCGAATAATAATATTACGAAATGGATTATAGCGTCTTTTATGAACCTTGAGCTGTGTCCATGGGCTAATTTTATAATTAAAATTTAAATCACAAGCGGTATCTTTAGGGTTAATGTATTCTGTAAACTTCCAGTAGTGAAAAAGCATTGCGTCGTGCGTCGTGAGAATAACTTTCACTCCAGAGTTTTTTGCAATTTTAAGCGCGCTATATGAAATATGATAATGGATATTGTTTGCGTGAATAACATCTGGATTAAAGTCTGATATTATTTTCTTAACTTTTTGTATTACATATGGATTATATAAACTTATGTATGCTCTCCATCTAGAATGATAGTCAGAATATATGCGATGAATTTTTAACCCTTCATACTCTATTTTTCCTTCTTCATTTTTATTTTGTGTAGTTGTAACAACAAGAACATCCTCGCCTCTTTTTTTAAGCTTCTTTACTAAATTAAATACGATATTCTCCGCCCCGCCGAAACTTTTTGGCGGAAAATCATCTTGTAAAATTAAAATCTTCATAAAAGTTCTTCCATTAACAAATCAATTTCATCTATAACCATCCGCGGTGTAATTCCATCCGTTTGTCTTTTAGCTTTTATTTTATCATACATTCTCGCGTTCATTATATGTAATTCAGCGCTTTTTCTGTCAATTTTTACAACTCTATTCAACCTGCCTCTTGGAGGTTGTTCGTTTTCATCCATTGGACCCAATATATCCACAGTCGGAATATTAAACGCCTCCGCTATATATATCGGACCTGTATCTACGCTTATAAATAAATTAAGTTTTGAAATAAGTGCTTTCATTTCATCAATGGAAACTTCTGTTGTGTCAATATAACGAACATCTTTATTTAGACTGTCCTTCATCTCTTCTGAACACTTCTTATCATTTGGACCCCCTATTATAACAATCACCGCGTTATATTTTTGCGCAACATAATTTGCCACTTCTACAAATCTTTCAACTGGCCATTCTTTTATCTCATTTCCAACAGATGGGGAAATACCAACTATAAAATCTTTTTCTATATCAATTTGATTATCAATAAAAGACTTATTTATTTTTTCTAAAGCCCGTTCTGAAAATCCAAGATGTTTCTTTGTATCATTATCAATTATTCCCAACGGCTCAAGCGTCTTGAGCCGTTCAAGTGGAGCATATTTCCCAAATCTAAATTCAGTAGTTGTCATAAATTTACTAAGTAAATGATAACTCCTAGTTTGTTGCGGACAGAATCCGCCTATTACATTTGGTGTGATTATCGTTTTTACTCCAGAAAGATAAGCGTAAGCGAGCTCGCGAAAGCTTGGCCCTGTAAATACAATTGTATCAATTTTATATTTTTTAATACCGTATTTCATTTCACGCAAGCTCTTCAAGGACAAAAATCCATCAGATAATCCACTGTATGCTAAAATTTCTTTATTTTTTCCAGTATTGTCTTCCATATAAATGCCGGTATTTGGTAAGTGTTTCCTTATCGCGTTAAATACAGGCGTTGTGCATACAATATCCCCAAGTTTACCTACCGGAATTATAAGTATATTTTTTGGATTTTTATTTTGCTTATTTGCTTTTCCTAAAAAGAGGAAGTTAACAAAACATCGCGTCAAGAGCAATGCGTTTTGTATTTTTTGAGGCATATTATTAACTATAATAGCACAATATATACAATAAATTTATCTTCTATATTTTTTATTTCTTTAAACTTTTTCAGTGAATTGTATGGAAAATCAGGCCATTCTTCTTTATCCCAAATTATTATATCAATATCAAAATCATTAAAAATATCTTCAATGTCTCTATTATAAAAATAATTATATTCTTCAGAAAAAAATGCTATTGTTTCGTCTGGTATTGCGTCATAAGAACCTAACTCCTCTCTATACTTAATAAAATATACTCGTTGAGAAACCATTATTTTTTCATTTTGCATTACTTCATATATATCTTCAGGTCTTATCCCGCGCAGTCTATAATTCAAAAGTAATCTGTCTATATAATACTTCTCGCTACTTAAATAGAGCCCTGAATAAGTATTGTTTGGTGAATTATGTTTTGTATACATTGGGATCAACTCTGAAATATTAACACTCGCCCATATGTTTTGCGCTACTTGGAAATTATTATTTAAATATTTAATTACTTGAGCATATTTCTGGTTCTCTATCGCAGACGGTAAATGTTTTACGTATGAATTTGTCTGTATAAGTATAGCGTTATAAAACAACACAACCACCACAAGCAATAAAATCACTTTTATTGCTATCTTATTTTTTATAAATCTACGTATCAAATATATAAACAAAGCGGTGATTATTATTGCAACAAACGGCTTGGTTATATACCAATGGTAATGACTTGGCTGTATATATATACCGGTTATTATATGCTGATTTGTTGCTATTATGAGCGAAATAACGGCTAAAAGCAGGAATATTTTTGCTTTTTTATACGCTTGCGGCCATAGAAACACCAGTAGCATAAGCAATATAAAAAGCCATAAACTCCAAACAAATGCGTGGCTGTTTACAAGTCCTTGTCTTGCGGCTGTATCTAAATAAAACTCATGCGACTTGAGAGAAATAAAATTAAACCAAAATTGTATTGTCGTCACTGTATTTATGATAACCGCATAAATAATATATTTTGCGTTGCTAAATTCTTTTTTGTAAATAAAATACAAAAAATACAAAACAAATAAAACAAGGAGGAACGACCATGGATATATTGATATGTAAACCAACAATCCAGACAGCGCTCCGAGTAAAATCGGTTTCCATAAAGATTTTCCTCCATATATGATGCTAAACAAAAGATATAACGATGCAAAAAGGAAAATTGAACTAATTTCCGGGTTTATCGGTCGCGTATATACTAAAAATTCGGATGAAAATGTCGTAAAAGAAAAAAGAGCAAGAATACTGTTTGGTTCGCTTATCAGATTATATCCAAAAAAGACGACTGTTGAAGATAAAATTGATATTGTTTTAGAAAAAAACAATTTATATACAAAAGCATAAATGAGAAGAAAAATTATTACAGGAAAAATGAATTTTGAAAGCACATTTATTTTAACAGCGCTTATAAACAATGCATTGCCAAGATAAGCCACTAATACCTCGCCGAGTCCAGGAGTCAAATACGCTTGTTCCTTGTCGGGCAAAAAAACATTTCCAAGCGCTGGATATCCGTCATACACCTCCTGTATGCGCGAGATATAATGGTCTTCAGCGTCCGCGCCAAACATTTGTATGCCTTCGTATGAATCATTGAATGAGAAAAAGACATTTGGAGCTATTGAAATAACGCCGACTAATATAGCTATGATAATCACAATGTGATGCTTTTTTAAAATATCTTTTATTTTTTGCATATTACAAAAGCGGAAACGCCAAATGGGAAATTTATATACTTAAGAAAAATTGACTCGGCATAGAAAATTTTGTACAAAATTGTGTTTACCGCGCCGTTACCGGTTTCGTTTTCAGACATGATTCGTATATTAAACAGTCTAACGAAACATCGCACAAGAGCAATCGGTATAAATAAGAATGTATTAAAATATGATGATCGTACTATACTCAAGCCACTGCTTTTTATTTTTGTCTTAAGTTCACTTATTGTATATCTTCTATGATGATTGCTCATTTCATCTGTAATACCCCATAAAAATTTAAATGCCGGAACAGTGATTATCGCGACACCATCACCTTTCATTACTCTGTAGATTTCCCGCATTGCAGATAAATCATCTTCTACGTGCTCAACGACATCAAGCGCCAAAACAATATCAAATGTATTGTCTGGAAAAGGCAGTTTTGTAATATTGCCGATACTTACATTTTTAATATTTTTTTCTTTACAAAAATTTACCGCTATTTCTGAAAAATCAAGTCCGCTCACATTGCCATATTTCTCCAGTTCCTTTAAAAGAGTTCCAACACCACATCCAGCGTCTAATATTTTAATATTTTTATTTTCTATATAACCATATTTTTTGATTAAATCATGAATTATCTTTCTTCTTACTTTATACCACCAATTAATCAATTCCGTATCATGTATTATTTTATAGTGAATATCACGCATAATATTTAAATTTCTATGAGTTAAATAAAAAATTATAAATATTTTTTGAAAACAAAAAATTTATATCCAAAAAAATTACCGACAAAGGAAACTGGGATAAGTAATACATAAACGATATTTGCCCAAACTTTTGCATCAATCCCGAACGGAGTTTCAATAACATTAACAATAATATGTATAAGAAATGCGACAAAAAGAACAACAATCACGCTTATAATAAAAAATCTCGCATATTCTATCACTTGTTTATCTGTATTGTTTATTTGAAATGTCCAAAATTTATTCCAAAAAAAACTGTGTGTAACAGTAACAAAAAAAGCCACGAGTACAAATAAGTCCAAAAGCCATCCACCGCTGATATTAGTGACCATAATGAGAAAATTAAATACGCCCCACGACAAAAAAGTATTGAGAACTCCAATGATGCTGAATTTCCCGACTTCTGACATAGAGCCATCCTTAACAGAGGTAAAGCGATACACAATAAAAAATCCTATCGCGAACAATGCTGGAAAAAATAAAAACAATGCTATTAAAAATAAAGGAACTGAGACATAATCTCTTGTCGTTAAAAATTCAAATACTTTAAGATTGCTTAAAATTGGGAGTAAAAAAAACGTAGCGACCACACCGATAACGCTTGATTTCCATAAATACGATTTTGAAAATATATATGCTTTCATTATGACAAAAGATTATTTTTTACCAACAATAATCCATCCTGATTTATTAGCTGGAGCATACACGTCAACATTTTTAAGTCCAATTACTTTAAACAATTCTTCAACCTCATCAATTCTCCAATAGTTCGCTACTTCAGGTATAAGCTGGTCAAAAACAATGTTGTGTATGTGCCAAAACTGGAAACTGGAAAGCTGTTTTAAATATGCGCTTGGACCCTTAAATATTTTTACAAACATCCAAAGCGGAACGGAACAAATGTAGCTTAAAACGTGCACTAATCCGACGGGCAACCTAGAGGTAATAAACTTTCGGATTGGATTTACATATCTTACTATCCATTCATTTCCTTCATAACCATATACCCATACAAGGAGAGTGCCTCCATCTACAAGCGCCTGTACAAGATGCTTAAGCGCTATTTTTGGATGTTCGAGGTGATGCACAACACCAATACTAAAGACAAAGTCAAACTCTTTATTCCATGTAATGTCATATATATTCTTAAATAACACTTTCGCATTATCAAAATCTTTCAATGTATTTTTTGTAGCGTCTACAGAACGCTGGTCAGCATCAAAAGCTGTTAAATATCTAGCTCCATATTTAAGAGCCCAGTAGCTATTGCGCCCCATACCGCAACCGACGTCTAAAACATTTTTGTCCTTAAAATCATTTGGCGTAAGCTTTCCTATCCAGTTTCTAAACTGAGATTCATATATAGGGTCCATATGTGAATACTTATTCCATTCATAACCAAATCGTTCAGTTGATGTCATAGTTACGTTTATATTATCACAGAATATTTCTATTACAAAATGGTTATTGTTAATGTATAATCATCAAATGGAACATATTTCTTTAATCGTAAATGCCGATGATTTTGGGCTAAACAAATGTGTAAATCGTGGCATTATAAAGGCGTTCAATAACGGTATAGTCACAAGCGCGTCTCTTTTGGTCAATAGAAATGGATATGAAGACGCTCTTAAGAATATCTCTGAAAATCCAAAACTTGGTATCGGAATTCACTTAAATGTGTTTAGAGGAAAACCTCTTACAAACCCAAAAATACTCGTGAATAAACAAGGTTTTTTTTACGAAAGTAATGCGCGCTTTTTGTTGAATTATATAATCTACAAAAATAAAATTCGTAAAGAAATTTACGAAGAATTTGAAAAGCAAATATTAAAAGCTAAAAAAGATAATATTTTGATTTCTCATATTGATACGGAAAAACATATACATGTATTGCCGTCTGTTTTCCGCATCATTATAGAGATTGCTAAAAAACATGATATTAAAGCTGTAAGAATACCGTTTGAAAAAATAACAATGCGTTCTTTTTTTAACCCTACTCAATTTATCAAACTATTAATTATGCTATTGTTTTATCCCGCTAATAAAAAGACTCTGTCTGAAAGCAATATCATCACTCCTAAATATTTACACGGAATATCCATTTCAAAAAAATATTCCATCGCTACGCTTGACAGATTGCTTAGATTACTTGAAAGTGGTACAAATGAGCTGTCTTGCCACCCCGGCCTAACGCAACCAGAGGAATCATCCTATATAGATAAATACAGGCAACAAGAACTTGATGTTCTGACAGATAACGCGCTAATAAACGCTATTTCCGAAAAGAATATATCACTAATCAATTTCAGAGATTTAAATTTATGAAGAATATACATAATATAAATAAAATAAGTGTTGTAATACCAATATATAATGAGGAATTAAATATTACGCTTTTATATGACGAAATCGTAGTCGTCTTGTCTAAAATCAATAAACAATATGAAATAATTTTTGTTGATGATTGCAGTTCTGATAATTCTCTTGGGATATTGATGGAAATATTTAACAAGAAGCCAAATATCCAGGTTATCTCATTGCTTGGCAATCAAGGTCAGACTTCAGCGCTAAATGCCGGTTTTAAGAAAGCCACAGGCGATATTATTGTGGCAATGGATGGAGATGGTCAACATAATCCAAAATATATTCCTGAATTTATTCAAGCAATAGAAGAAGGATATGATATGGCAAGCAGTTGGAAACAAAAAGATATTCAAAGAAATTTTATTTATTCTTTTTTTTCAAATATAGCGCATAAAATAATAGGCAAGGTAATAGGCATTAAGATGAGGTATTTTGGAGCGACTATGAAAGCGTACAATAAAAACTTGTTGCACAATCTGGAATTATCCGGCGACTTGCACAGATTTGCCGGCGCGTTAGTTTATTATGAAGGAATAAAAATAAAAGAAATACCCATAAATATACGCCCAAGGAAAAATGGTCCTTCAAAATATAAAGTTAGCAAGATACTTAAAGTCGTGCTTGATTTAATTTTAATAAGATTTCTTATAAAACACGCGAAAACCCCGTTTCGCATATTCGGAACAATCGGAATAATCTCGGGCACGGTCGGTTTTGCAGGGATCGTTTTTATCGCGTATGAAAAATATATATTCGGAATATCTGCCTTTCCAAACACCGCGTTTGTCGTACTGTCAACAATGGGAATAATTATCGGAATTCAATTTATTTTATTTGGCTTAATGTCTGAATTGATTTCACGCATTTACCATACAATAAACAATAAAGAGCCTTATATAACTAAAATGCACCTTAAGAAGTAACCCATCTATGATACCAAAGCGTAAATACCAGAATAGCCCATAATTTTTGTTTATGATTATTTTTTTTAGAGAAATGTTCTTGCTTTAATTTCTCTATATAACCGTAATTAAATAAACCTATTTTGTCCATATTTTTTCGCGATAATGTTTCATCGCAAAATTCCTTGAGGTCGTCTCTTAACCACTCGGCAACAGGCAATGCAAATCCTTGTTTTTTTCTATTTAGTATTTTGTCAGGAATTTTTCCTTTCATTAATTTTTTTAATATATATTTTGATTTGTTGCCCTTTAATTTAAACTTTAGTGGCAATGAATTCACATAATCAACAAGCTTATAGTCCAAAAAAGGCGCTCGTACTTCAAGAGAGTAACTCATACTGTTTCTATCTGTTTTTACTAAAATATCATCCATTAAATAAAATCTCAAGTATTGATAAATCAAATTATTCCATTTATTTTTATACTTTTGATGATTATCAATATCTTCAAATATATTAATATCTTTCAACGGCTCTTTGGTGTCATTGATAAACAGCAGTTCCATATCTTCCGCGCTGAATCCGCCAAGCCACCTTTGATGCATATATCTTTTATCTCCTTCAAAGCCATTGACGAATTTCTTTAATTTGAATTCCGCGCTGAAATAATTGTCTGAGACCGGTATTTTATTTATGATTTTTTTAATTATATTTGTTCGTATAAATCTTGGGATTAAACTATATACTCGCGCTAATTTATCAGCTTTGAATGTCGGATAACCCAGAAACAATTCGTCCGCTCCATCACCGCCTAACGCGACTGTAATGTTTCTCTTGGCAAATTTAGACAATATAAGGGTTGGTATTATTGAATCATCGGCAAGCGGTTCATCCATCACATCAACCATACGCGGTATCATATCAATTGCTTCTTTTGAAGAAACATTATGCTCATAATGTTCCGCGCCGAACAGTGACGCGACGCGTTTTGCATATTTTGTTTCATCAAAACTTTTTTCTCTAAACCCGATGGAAAATGTCTTTATTTTTTTATCTGAATTTTTTTTGGTATAATACGCGATAACGCTACTATCAATTCCTCCGCTTAAAAAGATACCTAATGGCGCGTCAGATACAAGTCTTTCTCTTACACTTTTGTCTAATAATTCATCTAATTTATTTACAGCTATGCTTAATGTATCGTTGTTTTTATTAAAATTTATTTCCCAAAATTTCTTTTTCTTAATATTATCATCTTTATAAATAAGATATGTAGCTGGCTCAAGTTTGTATAAATCATTAAAAATAGTATGTGGTGTCGGTATATACTCATACGCAAAATACTTTTTAACTGAATTGATATTTAATTTTTTCTTAAAGCTGGGGTGTTTTAATATAGATTTAATCTCTGACCCAAAAATAAATGTCCCGTCAAACACGCCAAAGTATAGAGGTTTCTCCCCCATTCTGTCTCTGGCAAGAATTAATTTTTTGCTTTTAAAATCATATATCGCTATGGCAAACATTCCATTTAACATCTTGAAACATTCTTCACCATATTCTTCATATAGATACAAGATTACTTCGCTGTCAGTATTGCTTCGGAATAAATATTTGTTTAATTTTTTTAATTTTTGTTTAAGCTCCTTAAAATTATAAATTTCTCCATTATAAATAAGCGCGACCGTTTTATCACCATTTAACATCGGCTGATGCCCGGCGCTACTTAAATCAATTACACTTAGTCGAGTGTGTCCAAAGCCAACATTATCTTTCAATAATATCCCATTATCATCTGGGCCTCTTTGCTTCAATGCTTCTATCATTGACATAAGGGTTTTTTCTTCTCCAGAACCTATAAATCCAGCTATTCCGCACATAATTAAATTAAATTATTTATTACATTGATAAATTCATTTGCTGATTTATTCCATGAAAATTCTTTACACCTTACGAACCCTTTTAAAATTAAATCATCTCTAACCTTATTGTCTTTCGCTAAAAGAGTAATTGCTTTTGATATCTCATCAACATTAAAAGGGTTAATCTTAAGCGCCGCGTCTCCAGCTACCTCTCCAAGAGAACTGCTATTTGATGTAATAACGGGGATACCGCAAGCCATTGCTTCAAGTACTGGCATACCAAATCCTTCTATTATGCTTGGAAATGCGAAAACATCGGCATTTTTGTAAATATGCGCGAGTTCGCTGTCGTTTACGCGACCAGTAAAAATAATTTCATCATTCATACCTGACTTGTTTATTAAATCCATAATCCTGTCTAAATACTCTCCGCCAGTCTTCCCGACAATAATAAGTTTGTGCTTAATATTATCATCCTTCTTGCTTTTTATAAAAGCAGAAACAAGATTATATACATTTTTTCTTTCTTTTACTATTCCCACAAAAAGTATGTATGGTTTATCTATACTGACTTCTTGACTCGGCACACCGCAAATATCTCTAAAACCGGGGTATATAACCTCTATACTATCTTTTTTAACACCAAATATCCTGAAACATTCGTCTTTTGTGGCATTGGATATAGAAATTATTTTACTTGCTCTCATTAACGAAAGTTTATTTAAAACAAAAAGAAATTTCTTGCTTATATAATTCTTAAAACTAAATGAATTTGTCATATAAACATAATATGCAAAGTCAAGGATAATAACCAGCGACCTTTTGGGTTTAAAAAACAAAGGCAATCTTGGCGTATTAAATATATAAACATCCGCTTTTGGGGCAAACCAAAACCCAACGGAACGCCAAAAAGACCCGTATCCAAGAACATATATTTTCCAATTATCCCCTGAAAAAACAGGTCTGTTCTTTGGATTTTCCTTCAGGAAGATAATATATTCATTATTTGGGTCGTTCTCAACAAGCGCTTTGGTCAAATCAAAAATGTATCTTGCCAGTCCAGCTGGACTATTTTCCCCGTATGGATAAAGCGTTATGCCTATTTTCATAATTTATTATTTATAAAATCTTCTATATTTTTCGCGCGATTAATCCAGCTATATTTCGCAACATCACTTAAAGCATTTGAAGAAATTCTTCTCGCAAGTTCATCATCTTCACATACTATCTTTATACCGTCTGCCATCTCTTTTGGGTCATCAGGGGCTACGAGTACAGAATTTTTTTCATTTAAAATATCTCTAAATGATAAAATATCAGACGCAACAATTGGACTACCCGATGACATATATTCAAACATCTTTAACGGAGATGTATAAAAATTTGATATGTTGTTCTTTTTAGTGCCTGTGAGAATAAAAGCGTCCGATGCTTTCATCCACATCGGCATTTCAGTATACGGACGATGTCCCGTGTATAATATGTTGCTTCTCTCACTTCTACTATGGTTTCCCATCAATACGACCAAATAATCATCGGACAACATATTCGTTGCTTCATATAAAGTATTTAATCCTTTCCACTCAATATTTGACCCTGAATATAAAATAATTTTTTTATCTTGAGGTAACTTTAGGTATTTTCTGACTTTCGACTTTTCATCTTTGACATTAAACTTATCAATGTCAACCCCATCAGCAATATATAATATTTTATTCTCATCTATATTATACGCATCTTTCAACTCTTTTTTATAATACTTGGTTACCACAATTAAACCACTGCTTCGTTTAATAACTCCTGCATACCTCTTCATATTTGAAGGTTTTATGTGTGTCTCCCAAAATAGTGAGAAATGTTTTGGGAGAAACTTAACAAGAAACAATGGTATCTCTCCCCTTGTATATAAAACTGCTTTTCTATTTGAAAATAGTAAAAAGACACTAGCGGATATCGCAAATGTAAGAATCGCCAACATAAACGCAAATGGAATTTTGTATCCTATCAAATCAATAACTGGAAGTTTTTTTATTTTAAATATAGGAGCTACCCCATAATAAGAAAACAGATCCTTGTCTGTGTTACTCCTCCTTTTAGGTATGAGCAGTGTAACATCTATGCCGTTTTTGGCAAATGCCTCGCACATTTTCACGATTTGAACACCGTACGCTTTTTCCGTCGGTATGCGAGAATTTGAAATATAGATTAATTTCATACAAGTTTCTTGAGATGTTTTGGTAAATCTTTAGTGAGCAACTTTGGAGTAAGTTTCTCCAAAAATAAATTATGACCTTCTTTGGCAATTTTGTCACGAAGATTTCTATCCTTATATAACAACATTATTTTATCCGCCAAATCCATTGGGTCATTCGGCTTACAAAGTATACAATGCGCGCCATCTATAAAGAGTTCTTTTACCGCTTTTGAGTCTCGGGTAATCAGCGGCTTTTTTACAGCTATTGCCTCATATGTTTTATTTGGTATCACTATATTCGCTTTAGAATTATTTCCAAAAATACCTAAGCATATATCGGACTCATTCATATATTCGTTCAACTGCTCATAAGATACAATCTTTGATATAAATTCAACATTCCTTAAATCAAGTTCTTCAACAAGTTTTAAGACATCTTTATGCTCCTGCCCTCTTCCAACAAATCTAAATTTAATATTCTCGTTCTTTAAAAGATTGGCGGCTTTTACAATACACGGAACTCCCTGCATTGGATTAAAACCTCCATGGAAATGCACAAGAAACTCTTCGTGGTTTCTTTCTTCTGGAAAAATCAAGTCATCATCTGAACCAACAAATACTCTCACAAATTTGTCTCTTGAAATCCCGAATGTTTTAACAAAATAATCTATATTTGCGTTTGTATCTAAAATAATCTTATTCGCAATAGTGCACGAAACCCAATCAATACACCAGTGGTAAATACCTTTTATGCTAAACTTTTTTGCAACCGCTCTGTCGTTTACCACTGAGTCATATATAGAAAAAAACGCATCGTACATTATTTTTTTGCGCGTAATAAGTTTTGCAAGAAATATCGCCATATATCCTGGATACGCGACAAATAACACATCATAGTCGTTCTTTATTTTCCGATGCTTTTTTGCAAGGTCAATATATTTCGCTATCCCGATTTTTTCGCTTTTACATTCAATAATATGAACTCCGTTTGCGCGTAATCCTTTCATCATTATTCTAATTCTACTGTAATTTGAATCATAAAACCCAAAGAAGCATATTGTAATATTGTTTGTATTTACTTTCATATATATAAGTCTAATATAACCATATAAACGAGCAAATGTTACGAATTTGTAAAAAGGCCTCACTACAATAATTAAATAGTGAGGCCTTTATACAAATTCTTTTATCCATAATTCCTCCTTTCTCTATATTATAATGATTGAAAATATCTATATTTTTAACTATATGTATTATTACGCATCTGTGCTTTAGATTAAAGATTTTTGAGCAAAAGTTAATGATATTAAGATTTTATAGATATTATCTTTTTCTTTAACTCTTCCATTAAATATTTTGTATATACATCCATTCGGAGATATTTATCGTAAGCTTCCCTAGCTTTGTGTTGCATATCTTTGAATTTTTCTGGGGAGATTGAACTATGGAAATCAACTAATATCTTAGAGGCCTTTTTGATATCACGATAGTCAACAAACACACAAAAGTTTTTGTAGGCAATAATTCTATCCAGTGGTAATGCAATATCTGTATCAACAAAAAGTGGTATGCGTCCAAGATTTAACACTTCAAAAAAACGAGTGGATTGATTTGCATTCCCTTTTACACAAAGAGTGTAATCTGAATCAAGTATGTTTCTAACAAATTCTTTGCGTAATACATCAATATCCCCTTCTACTGTTCTAATATTCCCAGAAAATGATTTTCTATAAATAAAATGTGTATCAATATTTTTTAGCGATAACTCTAATATTTTGAGAGCTTTTTTTCGTAAAAGGACTCCATTTCTATATAAATCAAAGTGCGTAGTGAGAAATCCTAAAAGCAATATCGGTAAATCTTTGATGTATGTCTTTGGATATGTAAAAAATGGTAACGATGACCAGCCAACAAAACCAACACTTGGGATTTCTTTTTTGTCCCGTATTGTAAGTTTACCATCCTGATATGAAGCGAGTAAATCTTCGGTAAAAACAGGCACTATAACATCATTTTCTTTTAACCTATTCTTGTACTGCGCGTAACGAAGCACAACAGAGTTTGGTATGTCAATGATGTCCATCTTGTCTCCTATTGCGTCTATTAGAAGTGGTTTATTATATTTCTTTGCCTCTTTTACATATTCATCTATGAGTCCTGAGTGTTTTCTTAAAAGAGTCCAATAATTATGCGGCATGAATACATAGTCAGCGATGTTTGGATCGTCTACCACTGAATAATAATCTTGATCAAAATTATATTGACTAAACATCGCGGTCTGAATATGCGATTCAGCTTTCTGCCATACACCCCAGAAAGGATATAAAAGCGTGGAGTAACGCAACCCGTCTTTGACTAAATGTTTTGGAATATACAAAGATATTATTTTTCTTTTTTGTTCATTATCCATAGTAACTTTACAATTTTCAACTTTGTAACTTTTTACTTTGTAACTTCCAACTCCCAAGTTAAACACGGCACTGGAAGCAAAAGTGACAAATATTGGTCATAAAACTTAGGATGGCGCATAATGAACCACTTGAAAAAACGCACTAATGGATTCCTTGACCGTGAAGGCCAACCATACCAGAAACCAATTTTTGTAAATAGAGATTTACTATAGTGATACCCGGAACGCTTTGACTCAATTAAGAAGTAGTCTAAAGTCCGTGATGTAAAAAATCTCTTATGTGTAATATCCGTATACGCGTCAATACTTCTGAAATATGGCACTTGAACAAGCAGTCTGCCACCAGGCTTCAAAATACGGCTTACTTCCCCAAAAAAACCTAGTTGATTGTCTACGTGTTCAAGGAAATGATTAGTAAAAACAATGTCATACGAATTATCTTCAATTGGCCAAGGAGTGTTTTCCACATTATGCACAATATCCGCTTCAGACTCCTTAACAACATCCATACCCACAGATTCTGGGAATTTATGTTGCCCACAACCAATATCAAGAACTTTTATGCCAAAGAGAGTATTGTCTCTCACTATTCCATTTCGTGTATATATTTTTTTAACCCAAGATTCTTTTTTCATATTAAACAGATTTAATTACATTAAATAATTCTTTCGTATGTTTTTCCCAAGAAAACAGCTTCGCATTTTCTTTTCCTTTTTTTATCAACTCTTTCCGAAGCTCTTTATTCATGACCGCTTCACTCATCGCCTTTGCTATATCATCAGGACTTTCTGGATTAACCAAAATTGCCGCGCCATTTGATATTTCATTTAGTGGTGGTCTATTAGATGTAATGACAAGCGCTCCGAGACTCATAGCCTCAATAACCGGCATACCAAAACCCTCCTTAAGTGTGGAGAAGACTAACGCGTCAGTGTTTTTATACAAACGATACTTGTCTTCATCTGATACAAATCCGCCAAAAACTAAATCCTCGCCAATACCCGCCTCCATAGCCCTCTTCTCAAGAACTTTTCTATAATTACCGTCAGAGAGTCCGGCTAAATAAAATTTATGACCTGTTTTATATTTATCTTTGAAAATTATAAAACCTTCCAGCATATTGTGTATATTTTTCTTAAATTTTACCCTTCCCACAAATAAAAAGTATGACTCTTGTAGTTCATCTAGACGGGATTCATTATTATATCCATCAAGATTGTGAAAACCTATATAGATATTTTTAACTTTATTCTCATCTACACTATGGTGACTTAATAAATCATCTCGTGTCGCATTTGATGGTGTAATTATAAATTTTGCTTTTTTTATCGCGGTCCCCACAAAAGATTCTTGAATTATCATTGACACCCTCCTTTTCAAGCTTAGCCCGTAGGGCGCTTTATATACCGACTCAAGAAAAATAGGTATAGTTTTAATATGTCTAGGTAATACTAACGGCAAAAGTGGCATATTAAAAATCAACACATCAGATATGACAGATCTATTAAAAAAACTGTTTTTCAAAAACCAAAGATTTTTACCAAGAAATGATTTCGGTATAAGGATATTCCTCGCATTTTCTGTAAGACGCTCTTTCTTAAAAGATTTTGAGGTGTATATAATATACTCATTTTCATGATCCAACTCTAAAAGCCCTCTTGTTTGGCTTAAAATAGAGTATGAAATACCTGATGTATTCTGCTCCTCATATGGCTCAACAATAATGCCTATTTTCATAATGTTAAATATTCTTGAATTACGAAACATAAAAATTTATTGTCTGGTTGAGCAAAAACATTTTAAAAAACAAAGAGATTTTGCGACCCGAGGACCTAAATTTTTGTGTTTCGTAATTCATAGAAATATACTAAAATCAATATGTTTTCACTATCGCTGATATTAAATTAGCGAGATTATGTTTTGAAAAAACATAATCTCGCATAAACGGGCTTGGTTTAATTTTTGTAATCTCCATAATATCTTTTACAATCTGTTCTGGGTCTTTCGTCGTCTTGTTTTCATTTGGCAAAATATCCGCAAACGCTTCGTTGGATACCAAAATTTGTGTTCCGGACACCATTGCTTCAAGCACTGTTTTATCCATACTTCCAGTATCACTAAGATTTGCAAACAAATCTCCACTTTGGTAAAACTCCGCGATGTCTTTGTTTGGTATGGGACCGACAAATTCAATTATACCATCAAGTTCTTTTTCTTTGATTTTTTCTTTCAGTTTTTCAAAATATTTTTTATCGCTTTCCAATATCGGAGCCCCGGCAATTTTAATGTTAAAATTAAAATTTTTGCTTTTCAAAATCTCCGCCGTTTCTATTAAAAGATGTAAATTTTTTGTTTCC
>JBBTTR010000044.1:0-3812 GCA_038064155.1 Patescibacteria group bacterium
AAAGAGATTTTGCGACCCGAGGACCTAAATTTTTGTGTTTCGTAATTCATAGTATGCGAGTACGCGAGATTACTTGAGAAATTCTACAAAAAGTTTTTTTAGTACTTCTGGATTTGCTGAACCTTGTGTTTCTTTCATACCCTGCCCTATTAAAAATTGGAGTGATGTTTTTTTCCCATTTTTATATTCATAAATGACTTTTTGATTTTCACTAATTATTTTTTCAATAATTTTTTTAAGTTCATCCTCATCGCTTTTCTGAAACAGATTTTTCTCTTGCGCAATCTTACTTGGTACTCCTCCTCTCTCATACATCTCTCTCAAAATATCTTTTGCTCCACGAGATGAGATTTCATTTTTATGTGTCATTGCCATCAACTGCGCGAAATTCTCCGCGGTAATATTTTTATGTAATTTCTCATTTGTATCATCTATTTTCATAAGACCTGCGATGTCAGAGGTGATGTAATTAGAAGCAGTCTTGATGAGTCCCGTGTCTCCATCAAACTCCTCCGCGACTCCATCAAAAAGTTTCGCGAGAAATTCATCCTTTACAAACATATCCGCGTCCTCTTCCTTTATGTCATACTCCTTCATATACTTTTCTCTTTTTTCCCACGGCAATTTAGGTAATTGACTTTTCAGATTTTTTTCCGAGAATTCTTTTATTTTGCTTATATAAAGTTTTGGTAGGTCAGGGTCAGGGAAATACCTGTAATCAGCGGAGCCTTCTTTAAGACGTTGCGGGAATGTTTCCTGTTTGTTTTCATCCCACCCTCTTGTTTCTTGCGCTACAGTTCCACCATTTTCTAACAATTTACTCTGTCTATTTATTTCATAGTTAATAGCTTTTTCTAAAGCGCGAAATGAATTGAGATTTTTTACTTCAACCTTGGTTCCTAAAACAGATAGTTCCTGTCGGTTGTTTCCGCGTATGTCTTCGTCCAGTATACGTGAGTCTGCGATTTCGCGAAGCGAAATATTTGCTTCAACGCGCATCTCCCCTTTTTCCATATTTGCCTCCCCTACTTTAAGTGTTCGCAGTAAAAGCTGCAGTTCTTTCGCGAATACACCAGCTTGTTTAGCGCTACCAATGACAGGTTCCGTTACAAGCTCCATAAGTGGCAATCCCGCTCTATTGAAGTCTATTAGACTATAATTGTCATGGTGAGCTGATTTGGCAGTATCTTCCTCAAGATGTATTCTTGTTATCTCAACTCCCGCTAAGCTGCCTCCCAAAACAAGCGGGTACTTATACTGACTAATTTGATATCCTTTTGGAATATCTGGATAGAAGTAGTTTTTACGGTCAAACTCGGTAAAATCAGCTAATTTGCCGCCAAGCGCTACACCCACAGTCAAAACATGCTTAACCGCTTCTTTATTGATAACAGGAAGCGTGCCGGGATGCGCCATGCATACAGGGCATATATTTACATTTGGTTTTTCCTCATCTGGGTCATTTTTAGAGTTACAAAACATTTTTGTCTTTGTTTTTAGCTCTGCGTGTATCTCAAGCCCAATTGTTGGCGTATATTTCATATATGATTATTATAAACTATAAAAAGAGCTATTTAAAGTTCAAGTCTTGTCCGAGTAACATTAAATTTAAAAATATTGTTCTAAACTTGTTCTAAACTCGGTTTAGAACATTTACCCAGGCTGGTGGTGTTGACAAATATATCTTTATATGCTATTTTTTTTGAAGTTCTTTAATTCAACCTGAACCTTTTAAAGGAGAGATTTATATGGGCAACACAGAGAGATTTACTATCATATCAGCATGTAACGATTGGATGGACCAACGCATCAAAAGTATTCTGGGAAGAGGCGGTTGTAGGACTTTTCCAAAATATCTTGGGGGTTGCCAATGTGGAGCGAAGCTTAGCTCCAATCGTGAAAAAATAAAATGCCCGAATTGCGGGCATCCGATTGAATTTTCCGTAAAGGGAAGTTTCAAATTTTGGTCAAAATATCATTACTACCATTAAGTTAAGTAGTTTATTAGTATACAGTCATACAACGCCCACAAGAAGCCAGTCGCTTCTTGTGGGCGGTTTTCTTTTTCATGGTACATTCAATAATCTTGAATTACGAAACACAAAAATTTATGGTCTGGTTGAGCAAAAACATTTTAAAAACAAAGAGATTTTGCGACCCGAGGACCTAAATTTTTGTGTTTCGTAATTCATAGTCAATAACTAATTGCAACACCTGTCTTTTCATATAATACCTCAAGCGGAGTTTTTCCGCCAAATCTTTTTCTCGGGCGGGTATTCAGTAGATATTCAACTTTTCGTATTTCTTCATCGGTCACTTTGAATCTTTAATTAACCAATCCTCAATTGTGCCAACCTGAATACTCTTTTCGCCATAATGAATCAAATCCAAACCACGACGCGTCCGCGTCAGCGCCGCGAACTTAACCGATTGATTGGAAATATCAAGACCGGCAACCTGTATTGCTAAATATTTTGGTGGCGGGAAAAGGTGGGGGGAAAATTACTGCGGTTGATGGGGTGAGCACTTATCTTTCTTATTATAGCGCGAGAGCGCGTGGCGCCAAATTGGAATAAACGAAATAATGATAATAACTATTACCGCCAGCAAGAGATAGCGATCGGGATTAGGAATTAATTGTCCAAAAAAGTAACCAAAGAGAGATAAACCGCCACCCCAAATAACACCGCCAATAATATTGTAGGCTACAAACTGTCGATAACGCATTGCGCCCACTCCAGCCAAAATCGGAGTAAAAGTCCGAACAATAGGTATAAAGCGGGCCAAAATTATGGTCTTTTTGCCGTGTGCAGCAAAAAATTTACGAGTTTGGTCTAAATATTTCTGCTTAAAGAAACGCGAATCGGGACGAGCAAAAATTTTAAATCCCAAACGATGGCCGAAAGCATAGCCAACCGAGTCGCCAAGAATGGCCGCGACTATCACCCCACAAAAGAGAATCCAAAAATTAAAGAGTCCGGTCGCGGCGGCGACCCCAGCGGTAAAAAGCAATGAATCGCCTGGCAGGAAAAAACCAAAAAATAAACCTGATTCGGCAAAAATAATGGCGAACACACCGATCAAACCGAGCGTTTGGATAATTATTTGCGGATTTAAAAAATCAAACATATTGTAATCTCTCTAAATAACTCTACAAAATGAGGGACGCGACGCGAGCATCAACTTCTCTTGTATGGCCAGCCACGCGGCGCGCCTCGGCGCTCAATAACATTTCATCGTGTAATATAACCGACAGGCAGATTGTGTTGGCAAATTCGTCGCGAAAATGATGAATTTGCTTCATCACCGCGTTCAACGTGCGACGGTAATCAAGCGACTCATCCAAAACAACACCTGCGATTGCCCGATCACGACAAAGCTCACACAAACGCCGAATTAAATTATTGTCGTTAGGCCACACACTATAGGGTGAAGCGATTGTGGCCGTTTCGTCCAAAAAAGCCAAACCAACTTTTTGCGAACCATAATCAATCCCGAGATAACGCATTGGTCCATAATAACTCTGAATTACGAAACTCCACAAGCCAACTTATCCACACCTATGTTTAAATAGCTTCAGTCGCCTGAATTTCAAAATAAAAATTTAATTTTTCTTTTTAACAATTTTCTCTACCTAAGCGCATAGGCGAGAAGTGCGTAAACATAATTTCCTAAATAGCCGTCAATCGATTTCGGAAGAGAAGTCAGCAGATTGTAAAACATTTTCAGGTTTCGGAAGTTCAGCGTAAATCATATAATTACTATGAATTACGAAACACAAAAATTTAGGTCCTCGGGTCGCAAAATCTCTT
>JBBTTR010000045.1:0-2771 GCA_038064155.1 Patescibacteria group bacterium
TCCTCGGGTCGCAAAATCTCTTTGTTTTTAAAATGTTTTTGCTCAACCAGACCATAAATTTTTGTGTTTCGTAATTCAAGAAAATAAAGAATGAACAGTTGGGTTCAACGTCACTATTACAAAAAATTCAAGGGTAATCCTTGAATTTTTTGTAACTCTATTCTTTATTCTTTCATTTTAGAATTATATTTCTTTGAATTCAGGTATTACTTTTACATCAACGGATTCCTGAATTTGAGTATTGTTAAATGCAGTACAATTAAGAGTAAATGTAGTCATTGTCGTAATCGGAGAAGAAAGTTTTTCTCCAGATGTGCCTGTCCACCTGTCACCATTTGTGCCTGTTACAGTACATGAGGTCATTTCTACACCTTGCCATTTTACAGTTGTTGGTGTTCCATTACGCAAGAGTACTGGGTTCGCGGTAATATTCGCGCTAATTTTTGCTACACGGAATTGTATAAGTTGTTCTTTCGCTGAAATCTCTGTAGTCTGTGTATTAAGCTCAAGGTCCGTCTGAATACTGTTGGTTGTTGTATTGACTCCGCTACTGCCACTGCCTCCACTGCCTCCACTGCCTCCACTACCACCACTGCCACCGACATTACATGCTCCAGTCACATCTTGTGTGACTTTTATCTCTTCAATTTGACATGCCGCTGTTTCTGATACTATACTGCCACCATGGAAACCACTTGATCCATCATAACCACCACCTTGAGATGTAGAATATCCAGAGTCACAACTTGTACGAAGATTTAAGTACTGCAAAATATGTCTTGTTTCTCTAGTTCCAGTATAAACTCTTCGCTCTTCAGTTCTTTGCGTACATTGTTCATGGTTGCCAGAAACAGATACGGTTCCCCAATTACTCCAACTTCCATTTCCACACGGGTCATTTTCTTCAACAATATAAGTACAGATATAATCTGCATTTGCTTTTGAGATTTGAGTATAGATGACAACAAATCCACCAATTGCCACTATAAGAGCAATTATACTTATTAATTTCCACTTACCAAAATGTGCAGTAGGATTATTTTTTATATTTTGTTCCATATATTTTTATTAATGATATACCTAAAATTATATAATAATTTAAGAATAAACAAAGTAAGTGTCTGTGGATAAATTTTGTAAAATAGTGGGTCAAATATACTAATTTTTAATCGTATAAAACTCACTTCGTATAGTACCGCTTGTATTAAGTACGGAAACGCCAACACTATCCCACACTCCAGCACGACGATCAAATACCCAAAACGCTGGGAATCTGAGAAGTTGGTTATCAATGAGAAACTGACGACCTATAGGATATGTTTCGGCGCTGTTTAGTGAGGCGTCTACAAGAAATCTCATATCCTCATCGGTAAGTGGGCTATATATTGCGAGCGTATTGTTACGAAGTTCATTCATGTTTGCAATTTTATATGTTAATATCATCGGATTACTCCTCAACACATGAAGCTCTTCTCCGGAAGGACTAAAAAATTGAATAAATGGCATACCAAATGTCTTCATCAAGTCTCCCGCAAACCCGCGCACCTCATCAAATGTATCTACCTGTATTAAACCATCTGGAATATTTCCTTGTGAAAATTCATATAAATATACATCTACTTCTCCTTGATATAAAGTTCCATTTTCATGCACGATAGCATCACTTGGTATTTCATATATACTTTGATCAGTTCTTACGACAAACATTCCGTTTGGATTTACTTCATTGCGACTTCCAGAAACTGTGTTTTCTTTCGTGTCTATAGTCACAATAGACGTGGCCCCGGCAATGACAATTGGGTCTGCCTCATATGAAGTTTTATCTTTTGATACGGTATTTACCGATACTAACCCATCAGAGAAATTCCTCTTGAGAGCGCTTACACGAAGTTTACCTGGTATAAATGTTGAAGTGGTAATTACATAAGACCCTGTCGCGTCCGTGCGTACTGTCGTCTCATTTACTCCCAATATATCAATTGTTGCTCCTTGTATTGGTTCATTATTTAGATCAACAACTATACCTTTTATAGTTATATTTATTTTTTCACGGCATGATTCACATGTATCTGTAACATCTCTGTACACATTATCCCTGGCGTCATAATTACCCTGCAATTCATAAAGATATGCAAGTGACGATGAATCCACAGATGAATGCTCTTGTGTTCTTATGCGCGCCTCAAGAGTTTCTTGCATATTTTTTGTTGACACGCCACCGGAAAGTGATGAGTAAACTCCATTATGGAATTGTAGGTTTTGTGATAATTCCTCCTCTGAACGACGCTTTGCATTATCCGCATCAATAATTCTTCCACTGCCAATATCAACCGCGACTTGTCCGAGTTCATTTGCGGATAATTTTTGTGCCGCTAAATCTCCAACTGATACAAACACTAGTTCTATTTCTCCCGTCTTGTTACTATATTCAAACCAGAAACCTTTGCTAATCTCTCTTAAACCAACAACGCCACTCAATGCATTTATCACACGATTTTTTTCAATCTCCAAAAGTTCCTGTTCATATGAGAATTCTCTATCTTCTTGGACTATTTTTTGGTTTATGACGTAAGAAATTGCCACAGCTCCAGAAACAGAGAGCATTGCTATGATAATTAATAATAAAGCTACACTTTTCATATTTATACTTTTAATTATACATCATGCAACAACCGCTTGACAATTAACCCATAGGGTGCTAGTACTTAGTGAGTTTTTAGGCACATTAACAAGTTTATATTACTGTTATTGAAAATTTACTGAAGAAAGGG